>NZ_NKIG01000040.1:0-44849 GCF_002255865.1 Pseudomonas sp. PGPPP1
GGATCAATCGGTGCAGATCTATAACAGCGAGCGGCCACATCTATCGCTGAAATACAAAACGCCCGATGCGGTGCATCGGGCGTTTTGAGGCTGAAATAGGTGTAAACCTATTTCAGGACTGGACACCTGCCTTACAACTTGGCAGTCAACAGCGCTTCCAGCTTCTCCTGGTCCCGAGCAAACTGGCGGATGCCTTCTGCCAGCTTCTCAGTCGCCATCGCATCCTCGTTGGACTCCCAACGGAACTGCGCTTCAGTCAAATGTACCCGCGCTTCACCGGCATGACCCGGCGACAGCTTACGTTCCAGCTTGCCGTTATCGGCAGCCAGTTTCTCTAGCAGGTCCGGGCTGATGGTCAGGCGATCGCAACCGGCCAGCTCTTCGATCTGGCTCAAGTTACGGAAGCTTGCGCCCATGACTACGGTCTTGTAGCCATTGGCCTTGTAGTAGTTGTAAATGCGTGTCACCGACTGCACGCCTGGATCATCAGCGCCGGTGTAGTCGTTGCCATTGGCTTTCTTGTACCAGTCGTAAATACGGCCCACAAACGGCGAAATCAGGAACACGCCCGCTTCTGCACAAGCCACGGCCTGGGCAAAGGAGAACAGCAGGGTCAGGTTGGTCTGGATGCCTTCTTTTTCCAGCGTCTCTGCAGCGCGGATGCCTTCCCAGGTGGATGCGATCTTGATCAGTACGCGGTCACGACCAATACCGGCCTTTTCGTACAAGTCGATCAGGCGGTGCGCACGTTTGAGCACGGCATCAGTGTCGAACGACAGGCGGGCATCCACTTCGGTGGAAATGCGCCCCGGAACCACTTTCAGAATCTCTTGGCCCACCGCCACCGCGAAGCGGTCGCTGGCCAGGCCCACGTCACCGTTGCAGTCCTTCACGCACTCATCCAGCAGCTTGGCATACGCAGGGATCGAGGCGGCCTTGAGCAGGAGGGAAGGGTTGGTGGTGGCGTCTTGCGGTTTGACCCGGGCGATAGCTTCAAAATCGCCGGTATCGGCTACGACAGTGGTGATTTGCTTGAGTTGTTCCAGCTTGGAAGTCATGGGCGTGCTCTGTCCTATGGGTCTGTTGACATTACCCGAGCGCTGACAGGCGCTCAAGGCGCAAATGCGTTCGATCGTTTGCGAGGGCAACAACCTGAAAACGGCCGTTTGAAAGATTGGCCTTGGTGCTAAATAGGAGGGCAAAACGGCCGGCAGGTTCAACCGAATCCCATAAGACCGGATTCAAACCCGCAGGCACCGCCCGTGCGCTCAACGTCCTTCCAGCAACGCCCCAGCCTGATCCAGCAACGCCAACGGATCACTCGCCTTGTGAATGTCCACCGACAACAACTGCCTGAACTTGCGCGCCCCCGGAAACCCCGTCCCCAGCCCGAGAATATGTCGGGTGATATGGTGCATCGAGCCACCGGTCGCCAAATGCTCGGCAATGTAAGGCCGCAACTGCGTCAACGCCTCCGCCCGACTGATCACCGGCGCGTCACTACCAAACAACCGCTGATCCACTTCCGCCAGCAAATATGGATTGTGATAAGCCTCGCGACCCAGCATCACCCCATCAAACGTCTGCAAATGCTCTTGGCATTCTTCCAGCGTCTTGATCCCGCCGTTAAGCACAATCTCCAAATCAGGAAAGTCCCGCTTCAACTGCGCCGCCACGTCATACCGCAACGGCGGAATGTCGCGGTTTTCCTTGGGTGACAATCCTTCCAGAATGGCAATTCGCGCATGCACCGTAAAACTGGTGCACCCCGCGTCTTTTACCGTACCGACGAAATCACACAACTCGGCATAACTGTCCCGCCCATTGATCCCGATGCGGTGCTTCACCGTCACGGGAGTCGACACTGCATCCCGCATTGCCTTCACGCAATCTGCTACCAGCGCAGGATGCGCCATCAGAATCGCGCCGATCATATTGTTCTGCACCCGATCGCTGGGGCAGCCGACGTTCAGGTTCACTTCGTCGTAACCGGCAGCCTCGGCCATGCGGGCGCAGGCGGCCAAGTCGGCGGGGACGCTGCCGCCCAACTGCAGCGCGAGAGGATGCTCTGCTTCATTGTGGCGCAGGAAGCGCTCGTGATCGCCGTGCAGGATCGCACCGGTGGTAACCATCTCGGTGTAAAGCAGAGCGTGTTTGGAGAGCAGGCGTAGGAAGAACCGGCAGTGGCGGTCGGTCCAATCCATCATAGGGGCGACGGAAAAGCGACGGGTAAGCGGTTGCGGTGGAACGGTCGTCAGGGGCATTGGGCAATCTGAGTGGGTAGGGCAGAATGCGTGAGTTTATCAGGAATCCAGAGGCAGGTTTCCGGGCCTACCTCTTCAGCGCTTGTGTGATTGCCGGGGCTCACCCTGTAACAACCGTCCCTTTATGAAAAATCTCGCGTCGTGCCCGGCGACTTATATTCTCATGTTTGCTTAGCGCGTAAATCTCATCAAAACGGCGACGATCAATGCCGTCATATTTGTCGAGCTCTTCAAAAACCATCCGATCGTAATCGTGCTCGATCACGAACCGGAAAATTTCCCGACGGTAATAAAAGCCGAATTGGAACGCCAGGACTTCGGTGAGGTGATCCGTGGGAGCGAGGAAGCAGTTTTCCAGATCGATTGCCTTGGCTCGTGTGGGTTGCTGCGGATCGATCATTACGTTGTTGGCCCAGAAATCCATGTGGACGATGTCTTTGCTGTGTAAAGCATGCAGCAGGTTAAAGGACACGTGAATCAGGTTCTGAATGTTGCGTTCGCGCTTGAGCCATGTGAGCCCATTAAGGTGGCCGTCGAGCATTTCGGTGAATATGAAGAATTCCTGGATCAGGCCGAGAGCTGATTTCCTGTAGCCGAAACCGTACAGGCCGGCGACGGGGGCGCCGCGTTTTTGTGCGCCGAGGGTATTGATGACTTCTTCTACTGGCCAGTCGAACGCTCCGTCGCGCTTTGCGCGCCCGAACGTCACTCTTAGCTTTGGTCTGAGGCTGTCAAGGGGCTGGGATTTGGCGAACAGGTCGTTCTCCATCCCTTTGAGGGGAGCGCTGACGCGGTCTCGCAATTGAAGGCGGGCGTCGATCAAATCCTCAATTGCTTGCTGAGCGCTGGAGTCGGTGCGGTGAGCGGTGAAGATCGTCGCGTTGCGGTGGTTGAGGGTTGCAGGAAAGCTCTGGAGCACGGTGTTGTCAGGAAAGCTCAAAACACATCCTTGTTGTTCGTGAAATATGACAGATATGTTACAGGCTGTACCTATTGGATCCAACCTGAACATGACCTGTCCAAACATTAAATTTAAGTCACAAAGGTAGCTTTAAGGGTTTTCCATAATTGACTGTGCGTTGTTTTTGTGGGTTTTTTTGGCCGTGTGGTTGGCGGTCAGCACTGAAATTCTGCTGAGTTTCATCGCGCAAGTGGGCGGGATTTTTGTTCTTCGGGAGGGAGAAAATTGGCGTGAAAAAATAATTGCGTGGTGCAATAATGGCATTGCGCCATTATTTCAAACTTTAAGTGCTAACAATGAAAACAACACTTTATGCGAAATTTTTTATCGTTTTAGTTACGCTTTCGCTGGTCTACGCTATTTATAGGTTGACCAGCGAGTTGGTATGAATGGTCTTAAGCGGGATTCGAGTTTTTGTATTGGCGGAGCAGGACGCGGCCAATCACGAATATGCCCCCAAGTACTAAGCCTAAAAAGGCGCCAAGTGCGGCAGGTTTTTTGTTGTTTTTGCTGTTTCCGATTTTAACTTCGTCAAGCGTGTTGAAGGCTCTCACGCTATTTTCAGGAGCTAAAGCTGGCAGGTTTAGCGCAATGGCTTCGTTATTCGCAGTGTCCATTGCTGTCTTGAGCTGAGATTTGGCTTGCTCTGCGGAAGGCGCGGTAGCTGAGGCGATATAGAGAACGGCCTCATTCCTCCCCGTCTTTGGCGCGGTTTCTTTCAGTGCGATGGATTGCGACGCCATGACGCCCATCGCGGTGTAGAAAATATCACTTTGTATTGAGCTATACAGTTGCAGTTCTACTGGCTGTATCGAAGTACCGGCAACCTGCTCATTTTTATTCACTTCTTTATACAAGTTATAAAGTGATGATTTTGTGATGTAAGTGCTGGCTGTCCATTCCTCTGCCGACGTCATATATAGGGATAATGAAATGACAGCGCCTGCAACTGTTGTCGCCAGGATAGTTATCTTGTTCGTCCAGAGGGCTTGGATCAGCGGGACCAGATCTATCTCATCACTAGGACGGTTATTTGAATTCGTTGAAATGCTCACGAAAAATTCCTTTCTAAACGTTCCCGAATTGTAGAGAAAAAAACACAATCAGACACTTATTATTCCATTTAATATAAATGAGAATACTTCTTGTTTTGTAAGTGCGTCACTTAACACCTTCACTACCCACCGCACCCTGAACCGTAGCTGTCGCTCATTGAGTTTTCATGAATGTCAGCGTCTCACCGGCATACGATCACCCGAACGATATAAACGTTCACGCCTCAACCTTCAGGGACTTGAAATATGCGCTCGAACCTTATCAAAGCCATGATCATTGCCGGCGCAGCGCTGGTTGTTAGCGCATGTTCAGGCATGAGCACCAGCACGTGCCTCTCCGAAGGTTGCCAATCCCTCGATGGCCACGGGTCTGGCAACGCGACCAGAGTAAACTTCGGAGGAAGCGGGATTGGTAATAGTTTCAACCAGTACAGTTCCGACTTGCTGCACGATTGAGATCGAAGTGGGCAGACTTACCTGCCCACTTAGCTTTTATCTACCTAATCAATGCCCGCCCGGCATGCGCCGTGCAATCAGGTAAACGCCGAGCCCGACCAGTGCCGTGGCTGCTCCGATATAGCCGGTACTGGTCCATCCCAGTCCCGCGCTAATCGCCATCCCGCCAAACCACGGGCCCAGTGCGTTGGCGAGGTTGAACGCCGCATGATTGGACGCAGCTGCCAAGCTAGGCGCCTCGTGCGCGATGTCCATCAGGCGGATCTGCAGCGGTGCGGCCATTGACACCATGGTGCCCACCAAGCCGATTCCCAGAAGCACGCTCCACAACGACCCGGCGGCAAACGGGAAGAGCACCAGCACGGCCATCGACCACACCAGGATCAAGCCCACCGCACGGAACTGCATGCGATCAAAGAGCTTGCCGCCGGCGATGTTGCCGATGATGCCGCCCACACCAAACGCCGCCAGGCCAAACGGAATCCACTGCGGCGACACTTTGGTCACTTCGAGCATGGTCGGGGCGAGGTAGCTGAACACGCAGAACATGCCGGCAAAGCCAATAGCGCCAATAGAGAGTGCCATCCACACCTGGGGTTTGGTGAAGGCGCGCAGTTCCTTGCGCGGGTCGCTGCGTTGTTCGTCGTGGCGGTGGGGAACGAATTGCCAGACCAAGGCGATGGTGCACAAGGCGATCATGCTGACCAATGCGAACGCCGAGCGCCAGCCCAAGTGTTGGCCGAGGAAGGTGGCAATGGGGTTGCCGAGCAGCATGGCCAGGGTCAGGCCCATCATCACGCGTGCGACAGCGCCAGCGCGTTTGTCAGTGGGCACCATGCTGGAGGCGACCACGGCAGCGATGCCGAAATAGGCGCCGTGGGGCAGGCCGCTGATAAAGCGGAAGGCCACCAGCGAGCCGAAGGTCGGGGTAAACGCCGTGGCCAAGTTGCCCAAGGCGTACAGGCCCATCAGCAACAGCAGCATGTGTTTTCGCAGCAATTTGGCGCCGAGAATCGCCAGCAGTGGGGCGCCAACCATGACGCCCAACGCGTAGGCGCTGATGGCATGGCCGACTTGGGGTTCGCTTAAGCCCAAGTTCTGCGCGATGTCGGGCATCAAGCCCATGATGGAAAATTCGCCGGTACCGATCGCGAAGGCGCCCACGGCCATGGCAGCTTCCATTTTGGCGGCGCTGCGCGCGGGCAGTACGTGCCCGGGTGTTTGCTGGATAGTCATGGGTAACTCTGTATGGATGGGGGGGTACGAAGAAGAGCCGTCGATGCTACGCAAGCGGCGTCGAAGGTGTCTAGAACAGCCGTTGGCGTGAGAGTTCCAGGCCTGTGACCTCAGGTCGCGGCTGCCACGCTTGACACCGGCGCGTTAAAAGCTGCGATTTAGAGCTGTCAATTGGCCAAACGGCGCATAAACGCCGTTTGCCGTGATATTCTGCGCGCCGTCTTGGTCTAGTCTCTTTCTGGTGCGTACATCCGTATACGTCCCAGCGATTGGCTGTCGCCCAGGTAGCTGAAGCCAATAATGATAAAAAGTCAGCGCAGAAGGGACATAAAAGTGAGGTCGATACATCGACCTTGTGTGCCCACCCTGCGGCCCTCAAGTGAATGTGTGAACCCCGCGGTGCGTTGCCTGGCGCAGCGTAATGGTGGCTTGCTCATGATCCGGGGTGGTAGGGCGGATGGCGTTTTATCATAGGTGCTACTGATGTTTAAAAAAGTAAACACTGCCTTGCTAGGGCTGGCTTTGTCGCTGGGGATCAGCTCCGTTCACGCGCAAGAGGCAAAGAAAGTCGATGTGCTGCTGATCGGCGGCGGCATCATGAGTGCAACCCTGGGTGTATGGCTCAATGAGCTGCAGCCGGACTGGTCGATGGAGATGGTCGAGCGCCTTGATGGCGTGGCCGAAGAAAGCTCCAACGGCTGGAACAACGCCGGTACCGGTCACTCGGCCCTGGCTGAGCTGAACTACACCCCGGAAGACAAGAACGGCAACGTTGAGATCCCGAAAGCGGTCGAGATCAACGAAGCGTTCCAGATCTCCCGTCAGTTCTGGTCCTGGCAGGTCCAGCAGGGCGTGCTGAAGAACCCGCGTTCGTTCATCAACTCCACGCCGCACATGAGCTTTGTGTGGGGCGATGACAACATCAAGTTCCTGAAAAAGCGCTACGAAGCCCTGCAAGCGAGCCCGCTGTTTGCTGGCATGCAGTACTCCGAAGACCCGGCGCAGATCGCCAAGTGGGTTCCGCTGATGATGGAAGGGCGTGACCCGAACCAGAAAATCGCGGCCACCTGGACCCCGATCGGCACCGACGTGAACTTCGGCGAGATCACCCGCCAGTTCGTTGCCCACCTGCAAACCACGCCGAAGTTTGACCTGAAACTGTCGAGCGAAGTGCAGGACATCACCCGTAACGCCGACGGTTCGTGGCGTGTGAGCTACAAAAACCTGAAAGACGGCACCAAGACTGAAACCGACGCCAAGTTCGTGTTCATCGGCGCCGGCGGCGGTGCACTGCACTTGCTGCAAAAGTCGGGTATTCCTGAAGCCAAGGACTACGCGGCCTTCCCGGTTGGTGGTTCGTTCCTGGTTACCGATAACCCAGCTATCGCCGAGCAGCACCTGGCCAAGGCCTACGGTAAGGCTTCGGTTGGCGCACCGCCGATGTCGGTTCCGCACCTGGACACCCGCGTACTGGATGGCAAGCGCGTAATTCTGTTTGGCCCATTCGCCACCTTCTCGACCAAGTTCCTGAAAGAAGGCTCGTACCTGGACCTGCTGACCAGTACCACCACCCACAACATCTGGCCTATGACCCGTGTTGGTGTGCGTGAGTACCCACTGGTCGAGTACCTTGCTGGCCAACTGATGCTGTCGGATGACGACCGCTACAACGCCCTGAAAGAGTACTTCCCGAACGCCAAGAAAGAAGACTGGCGCCTGTGGCAAGCCGGTCAGCGCGTGCAGATCATCAAGCGTGACCCAGAGTTGGGCGGCGTGCTGAAACTCGGTACCGAAGTGGTCAGCTCTGCCGACAACTCCATCGCAGGCCTGCTGGGTGCATCGCCAGGCGCGTCCACCGCGGCTCCGATCATGCTGACCGTGCTGCAGAAAGTGTTCAAGGACAAGGTTGCGACCCCTGAGTGGCAGGCCAAGCTGCACCAGATCGTACCGAGCTACGGCACCAAGCTGAACGACAGCCCGGAAGCGGTTGCCAAGGAGTGGGCCTACACCGCCGGCGTCCTGCAACTGACTCCACCGCCTGCGATTCCGCAATTGGCTGCTCCAAAAGCCACCGAGGCTACCAAGCCTGCGGCTGAGCCGAGCAAGCCGGCGTCTGACCTGGCGCTGTAAGCCAAGTCGAGATGCAACAAAGCCCGCTGAACCGGTAACGGTCAGCGGGCTTTTTATTGGGCGGTGGTTGGCGATGGCGTTTCCTGGCTTATCGAGCAGCCGGATTACCTACGCCTTTGCTGCTTCGTTTCGGTCGCAACGGGTTCAGCAAGCCGACAGACACGACCTGTTAAAAATATCCCAGAGCCAAGCAGGAGCGAGGCTGTAGCAAGGGGGCATTTTTTACCGGTGTATGTGTTGGGCGATCACGCCCGAGGAATGTGTATGTTGCTACGTTATGCGGCATTGGCGGCAGTTGTCGTCGCGGCGTCCGGGTGTGTGCAAGAGCGTGTTGTGCATGAGCGTGGGCCGGTCCAACGGGAGTACGTTGAAGTCGTCGCTCCGCAACCGCCACCGGTGCAGGTGATCGAGGTCGAGCCCGCACCCCGTTACGGTTACATCTGGTCGCGCGGCTACTGGCGTTGGGAAGGTGGGCGATACGTTGCGGTACACGGTCACTGGGAGCAGGTGCGCGAAGGTTATCGTTACGTGCATCCGCACTGGGTACAACGCAATGACGGCTACCACTGGCAGGTGGGGGGCTGGATACGTTGATCTCCGGCTAGATCGAAGCGGCCACTGTGTGTGGCGTGGGCTGATCGGAACAGGTACAAAGATTGCCCGACTTACCCCATCGACACGCCTGTAGACGACCGTAAAGAGAGACAGTCCATGACCGATCGCCGCCTCATCATCCCTGCCGCCATGCACCCTATTGTCGAGCGCGCGGGTTACGTCCCGGCAGTTAAGGTCGGCAACACCCTTTACTGCGCGGGGCAGGTCGGTCGCACGCCAGAACTGGCTGTGATCGACGACCCAGAGGCGCAATTCGTCGCCGCCTGGGAGAACCTGCGAGTGGTGTTGGAGGAGGGCGGATGCAGCTTCGAGGATGTGGTGGACATGACCACTTACCACGTCAACATGAGCCAGCACATGGCGGTTTTTCGTGAAGTGAAAAACCGCCTGTTTCCACGCGGGCATTGCGCCTGGACGACTATTGGCGTGTCAGAACTGGCGCATCCCGGTTTGTTGGTGGAAATCAAATGTGTGGCGGTACAGCGCTGAGTTATTGAACCACGCGATAACACGGCACATACGCCGCGCCGCCTGGCAATTTCATGCGGTGCTGCGCCACGAAGGCCTGCAGCAACTCGTCCAGCGGTTTCATGATGGCCGGGTCGCCGTGGATCTCGTATGGGCCGTTTTGCTCGATCAGGCGGATGCCCTTGTCCTTCACGTTGCCTGCCACAATGCCTGAGAACGCGCGGCGCAGGTTGGCGGCCAACTCATGCGGTGGCAGCGAGTGGCTCAGTTGCAGCGCGGCCATATTGGCGTGCGTTGGGTCGAACGGGCGCTGGAAACCCTCATCGATCTTCAGAAGCCAGTTGAAGTGGAAGGCGTCATTACGTTCACGACGAAATTGCTTCACTGCCTTGAGCCCGGCGGTCATCTGGCGAGCCACTTCGGCCGGGTCGTCGATGATGATCTGGTAGTGCGCCTGTGCGGCTTCGCCCAGCGTGGCGCCGACAAACGCGTGCAGTTGCTGCAGGTAGGGCGCTGCGTGTTTCGGCCCCGTGAGGATGACCGGGAACGGCAGGTCACGGTTGTCCGGGTGCATCAGGATACCCAGCAGGTACAGGAACTCTTCCGCCGTGCCTGCGCCGCCCGGGAAGATGATGATGCCGTGGCCGACACGCACGAACGCTTCCAGGCGTTTTTCGATGTCCGGCAGGATCACCAGTTCGTTGACGATCGGGTTCGGCGCCTCGGCTGCGATGATGCCCGGCTCGGTCAGGCCCAGGTAGCGCCCGCCGGTGATGCGTTGCTTGGCGTGGGAAATGGTCGCGCCTTTCATCGGGCCTTTCATCACGCCAGGGCCGCAACCGGTGCAGACGTCGAGGCTGCGCAGGCCCAGTTCGTGGCCGACTTTCTTGGTGTATTTGTATTCTTCGGTATTGATCGAATGCCCGCCCCAGCACACCACGATTTTCGGCTCGACACCGGGGCGCAGGGTGCGGGCGTTGCGCAGCAAGTGGAACACGTAGTCGGTGATGCCTTGGGAATTGCTCAGGTCGATGCGCTGACTGTCCAGCTCGTTCTCGGTGTAGACGATATCGCGCAGGGCGCTGAACAGCATTTCACGGGTGCTGGCGATCATTTCGCCATCGACGAAAGCGTCGGCCGGAGCATTCAACAGTTCGAGGCGCACGCCACGATCTTGCTGGTGGATACGCACCTCAAAGTCTTTATAGGCGTCGAGGATGGTCTTGGCGTTGTCGATGTGCGCGCCGGTGTTGAGGATGGCCAGCGCGCACTGACGGAAGAGGGTGTAGATGCTGCCGCTACCGGCTTCGCTCAGTTGTTGGACTTCACGTTGGGACAGGGTTTCGAGGCTGCCCTTGGGGCTGACGGAGGCATTGATGACTTGACGTTGGGGCATTCTGATTCCTTGAAGGCGCAGCCACCGCGCCCTTGAAGGCGCCGCGATGGCTTGAGAAGGGTGGGCGCCGAATTCGGTCGCACGGGACGGTTTTTTACCTCAGGCCCAAGGCCGAGTGCAAACCCCGTCCGGCACCATCATGCCGCAGAACTTACTGAATCAGCTTCCAGTTTTTGTAGAAAACCCGACGCAGGGTAAAGACCATCCCGGCAAAGCCCGCAATCACGGCGTTGAGCACCGAAGGCAACGACGTCGGCCGCACGATATCGATAAACAGGCAGTAACGCTTTGCGTCGTTTTTGTTGAAGGACGCATGCATCAGCGTGTCATCGAAGATAAACAGCGGGTCGTCGTGCCAGTAATGCTTGTGCTTGCCAACCTGGATGTACACGCCGTCGTGATGGGGCGCCGGCGCCATGTTGTAGAGCACGCGGAACATCATGCGCAGGGGGCCGAAGTGAAAGGAGGTCGAGCGGTTTTCGTTAAACACGGACACACCGATGGTTTTCACGAACGGCAGTTTTTCCCGGAGTTTCGGAATGTCGAGGGTGGTTTCGATGGGCCGTCCGTACCATTGGAAAAACAGCATGCCACGCTTTTTTTCCGCCATGCGCTCGTCCAGGTAGCCGATGATTTCATCCTTGTGGGCCATGGCGTCGTCGATTACCTGTTGCAGGTCTTTACGCCACGCGGCGGGCAAGTCGTTCATCGTGTAAACGTGGCGGTTGCGCGAACTCAGCAGGTCGAACAGCGTGTTGAACGGCGCCAAAAGCCAGGTGTTGCGACCACTGCCAATGAAGTATTTCTTGATGGTCGCGCGGTCGTATAGGCCGTTGCGCAAAAAATCGTAGACACCGCACACCAGCACCAGGGCCAGGAACACCAGGGTAGTAACCGGGAAGCAATAAATGATCAGCAACACGCCCAGCACCCAGGCGGCCGAAACCATTCTCTTGCGGATGACACTCGCACTCATGAAGCTCAGCTCCAGCGGGGAAGATGTATAGACTCCAGCCCCCGGCATCGTGATATGCCAGGCTTTGAAATATATGGAAACAATCTCCTTATAATAGGGCTTTATCCCTGAGTCGGGCGTTTTAAATATTGCGAAATTGTGAAGGCTTTACACAGTTTTTAACCCGCTCAGCGTTTTGTTGATTGGATTTTGTAAACGCAAGATTTGCGACTATCGTGACGCTTCGGTTTTTCGGACGTCATAGACCGGTACGAATGAAGTTGAATGGCCACCACTGGCCGTCGACCCCTTGGAAGAGGCAGAAATTTTATGATCATCAAACCGCGGGTTCGTGGCTTTATCTGTGTGACCGCTCACCCTGTTGGCTGTGAAGCGAACGTCAAGGAACAGATCGACTACGTCACCCAGCACGGCGCCATCGAAGGCGGCCCCAAGAAGGTGCTGGTTCTCGGCGCTTCCACCGGCTACGGCCTGGCCGCGCGCATCAGTGCCGCGTTTGGCTGCGGCGCCGACACCCTGGGCGTGTTTTTTGAGAAAGAAGGCGAAGAAGGCAAGTTGAGCTCGGCTGGCTGGTACAACAGCGCCGCGTTCGAGAAGTTTGCTGTCGAAAAAGGCCTGTACGCCAAGAGCATCAACGGCGACGCGTTCTCCGACGAGATCAAGCGCCTGACCATCGAAACCATCAAGAAGGACCTGGGCAAGGTCGACCTGGTGGTCTACAGCCTGGCCGCGCCACGCCGTACCGACCCGCAAGGCGTGGTGCACAACTCCACCCTCAAACCGATCGGCAAGGCCGTGACCCTGCGCGGGATCAACACCGACAAGGGCGTTGTGGTCGACACCACGCTTGAGCCTGCGACCCAGGAAGAAATCGACGGCACCGTCAAAGTGATGGGCGGCGAAGACTGGCAGCTGTGGATCGACGCCCTGCGTGACGCCGACGTGTTGGCCGAAGGCGCCAAGACCACCGCGTTCACCTACCTCGGCGAGAAGCTGACCCAGGACATCTACTGGAACGGCTCCATCGGCGAAGCCAAGAAAGACCTCGACAAGAAAGTCCTGACCTTGCGCGACAACCTCGCTGCGCTGAAAGGCGACGCCCGTGTGTCGGTGCTCAAGGCCGTGGTCACCCAGGCGAGCTCGGCGATCCCGATCATGCCGCTGTACCTGTCGCTGCTGTTCAAAGTGATGAAAGAGCAGGGCACCCACGAAGGCTGCATCGAGCAGGTCTACGGCCTGTTCAAGGACAGCTTGTACGGCAGCGAGCCGAAACTCGACGCCGACGGCCGCCTGCGTGCCGACCTGGCTGAGCTTGAGCCTAAAGTCCAGGACGCCGTGGCTGCACTGTGGAACCAGGTCACCGACGACAACGTCAATGAGATCAGCGATTTCGCAGGCTATAAGGCTGAATTCCTGCGCTTGTTCGGCTTTGAAATCGACGGCGTGGATTACGACGCTGACGTGAACCCGACCGTGAAGATCAATGGCCTGATCCAGGCTTAAACACGGTCGAAAAATGTGCGAGCGGGCTTGCTCGAGAATACGTAGTGTCAGTCACTGAATAGGGCGACTGATACACCGCTTTCGCGAGCAAGCCCGCTCCCACATTCGATCTGTGTTTTCTCAGACCCGTCTTACGCTCCGCTGAGTGCACCCCTTCTGCAAGATCTGCCAGAATCCCTTCGCTATCACTCACGCTAACGGAGGATCTGATGACGATTCGTGCAGTAGTTTTTGATTTCGGCGGTGTCCTGTTCGACTGGAACCCGCAGCACCTCTACCGCAAGCTGATTGCCGACGACCACGAACGGCAATGGTTTCTCGAGAACATCTGCACCCAGGCCTGGAACACCGAGCAGGACGCCGGCCGCTCCCTGGCCGAGGGCACTCGCAGCCTCATCGAGCGATATCCCCAGCATCAAACGTTGATCCAGTCCTATTACGACCGCTGGCATGAAATGCTGCGCGGCCCGTTGCCGGACGGTGTGGCGATCCTTGAAGCCTTGCATAGCGCCAACATGCCGTTGTTCGGGCTCACCAACTGGTCAGCCGAAACCTTCCCGTATGCCCGAGCCCACTATCCGTTCCTGCAGCATTTTCGCGACATCGTGGTGTCCGGCGAATTGAAGCTGATCAAGCCTGATCCGGCGATCTATCACGCAAGCCTTAGCCAGGTACGTGTTCATCTGTCGGATATCCAAGCCAGTGAAGTGGTGTTTATCGACGATGTGGCGGGCAATATCGAGGCAGCCGTCGCGCTTGGTTGGCAGGGGATCCACCATGTGTCGGCCGAGCGCACAGCGGCGCGCCTGCGTGAGTTGGGTGTGGGCTTCTAGCGCGCCCACTTCTCCATCACGAAATCCACGAACGCGCGCAGTTTGGGCAAGCGGTAGCGGTCCTGGCGATACAGCAGGTGCATGGGGCGGCTGGGCAATTGATAGGTGGTCAACAAGGCCACCAGCTTGCCGCTTTCCAGGTCCGGTTGGACCAGGGCATCGGCCAGCATGATGATGCCCATGCCGTTTACAGCCGCCTGGCGCAAGCCTTGCGAGCTGTTGATGGTCAATGTGCCGGCCACTGGAACCTCCACCTCGCCGTCATCGCCTGTCATGCGCCAGAGCTTGTCGGTATCACGCCAGTTGTCGTTCGCCGGGTAGGCGAACGCCAGGCAGTCGTGATGCTGCAGGTCGTTGGGCGTCTGTGGCGTGCCGCGTCGCGCCAGGTACTCAGGTGAAGCGCAGAGGGTGAGGGTGTAGGCCTGCATGGGTCTGGCGATCAGGCTGGAGGTTTCCAGTTCGCCGAGGCGGATCGCCACGTCGAAGCCGCTGTCGACCAAGTCCATCCGCTCGTTGCTCAGCACTACGTACAGGTTGATCAGCGGGTATCGTTGGGAAAACTCGCTCAAGGCCGGCACGAGGCGTTCGGTGCCGAACACGGGGGGCGCGGTGATACGCAGGTTGCCTTTGGGGGTTTCGCTGTGGATCTGCTCGGCCAGCAGCTCGGAGTCGGCCACCAGTCCCAGGACTTCCAGGCAGCGTTGGTAATATTGCCCGCCAAACTCGGTGAGGCTCTGTTTGCGCGTGGTGCGCTTGAGCAAGCTGACCCCCAGCCGTTGTTCCAGCGCGCGCAGATGGTTGCTGACCATGGTGGTCGACATTCCGCACTCCTGCGCGGCGGCGGTCATGCTGCCGGTTTCCACCACCTTCACGTACACCGTCATTGCTTGGAACAGGTCCATTATCAAGTCCAGCTTTAAAGTAATTGCAGGTAAACCCAGTTTATCCAGCTCTGATGGCTAACGATACTGGGCACACCCACACAATGCTTGGAGCTCGACGCCATGACCGCCGCCTGCCTGATGACCACGTATCAACCTTCGCCCTTGAGCTTCACCCGTGGTCTGGGCACCCGTCTGTGGGATCAGCAGGGGCGTGAGTACCTGGATGCCGTAGCCGGTGTGGCAGTGACCAACGTCGGGCATTCCCACCCCAAACTGGTGGCCGCCATCAGTGAACAGGCTGGCTTGTTATTGCACACCTCCAACCTCTACAGCATCGATTGGCAACAACGGTTGGCCCAACGCCTGACCGAGCTGTCGGGGCTGGACCAGGCGTTTTTCAACAACTCCGGCGCCGAAGCCAACGAGACGGCGCTGAAGCTGGCGCGTTTGCACGGCTGGAAAAAGGGCATCGAAGAGCCGTTGGTGGTGGTGATGGAGAACGCCTTTCACGGTCGCACCCTTGGCACCATGGCGGCCAGCGATGGGCCCTCGGTGCGCCTGGGCTTCCAACGGTTGCCGGGGGATTTCCTCAAGGTTGGTTTTGGTGATATCGCCGCCATCGAAGCACTTACCCAACGGTTTGGAGTGCGTATTGCCGCAGTCCTGCTGGAACCCATCCAGGGCGAAAGCGGTGTGTTGCCAGCCCCGCCGGGTTACCTGCGAGCCTTGCGCGAACATTGCACCCGTCACGGCTGGTTGCTGATGCTCGACGAAATCCAGACCGGCATCGGCCGTACCGGCACTTGGTTTGCCTTCCAGCACGAAGGCATCGTGCCTGACGTGATGACCCTGGCCAAAGGCCTTGGCAACGGCGTGCCCATTGGCGCTTGCCTGGCCCGGTTCGGTGTGGCCCAGCTGTTCACGCCCGGCAGCCATGGCAGTACGTTCGGCGGTAACCCGTTGGCCTGTCGGGTGGGCTGCACTGTGCTGGATATCATTGAAGAACAGGGCTTGCTGCAGAATGCCGCGCAACAGGGTGAACGCCTGTTGGCGCGGTTACGTGTGGAGCTGGCGGATCACCCGCAGGTGGTGGCCATCCGTGGGCAAGGCTTGATGATCGGTATCGAGTTGGCCAGCCCTTACCGTGACCTGGCCCTACGCGCCGCCCAGGAGCATGGCCTGTTGATCAACGTGACCCGGGGCAAGATCATCCGCCTGCTGCCGCCGCTGACGCTGGATGCCAAGGAGGTGGAGATGATTGTGCGAGCCGTCACCCGTTTGCTGGATTGAAATAAGAGCAAAGTGTGGGAGCGGGCTTGCTCGCGAATGCGGTGTGTCATTGCCAAACAAGCTGACTGATCCACCGCTTTCGCGAGCAAGCCCGCTCCCACATGGGGATTTCCGTGTCTTTCAGTGGGCATGCCCATTCAGCCATTCCTGGTTCATCGTCTCCTTGTCCCCTAAGTAGTCCAACAGCCACGCCATCGCCGGGGACAGCTTGTTCTGTGCCCACGCCACGCACGACGGGCTGGCCGGAAACGGCCGGCTCAATTGCAACGCTACCAATTCGCCACGTTCGATCCACTGCAATACCTGATGCGCCGGTGCCATGCCGACACACAGGCCGTCGCGCAGGCAATCGATGGCTGAGGACCAATTCGGTACCACCAGCCGCCGCTGGTTATCCAAGGTCCACGTGTCGCGCTTGGGCAGGTTGCGCGAGGTGTCGGTCATGCACAGCGAGGCGAACGGGCGCAGTTGATCATCACTGAGCAAACCCTGCACGGCCGCCAGCGGATGCTTCGCGCTGACCACGCACAGCCAGTTGAGCAAACCCATATCGCGGAAAGTGAAATGACTGGCTACCGGCACCGCGCTGGTCGCACCGATAACAATGTCGGTGCGCTCATCCGCAAGGGCATCCCACACACCGTTGTACACCTCGTATTCCAGCAGCAATTCCACCTCGGGAAACTGCCGATAGAAATCCAGCACCAATTGCCGACAGCGCTGAGGTTTGACGATGGAGTCCACCGCCACCTTCAATTGCCCACTCCAGCCATTGGCCACTTGCTGACACAGGCGCCGTGTGCCGAGCATTTTTTTCATCACGCCCCGAGCTTCATCTATAAACAGGCGGCCGGCGGGCGTCAGTTCCACATCGCGATGTCGCCGCACGAACAACGGCACCGCCAGCCACTCTTCAATCTGACGCACCGTATAGCTGATGGCCGATGGCACTCGGTGCAGTTCTTGGGCGGCGGCGCTGAAACTGCCATGGCGCGCCACCGCATCGACTACATCCAGGGAGTATTCGGACCACATGGCAGTTGCCTTCAAAATTATTGATAAGAGTGTTCAATTATTATCGCTTCACACAGAAACTGTCAGCTTCATAATGGGCGTCAGTCAGCAAATAGTTTGATGGCAAGATCTACAAGGCTTCGATGAAAAATTCTTTTTGTTTTACCTGGTATCTGGCGGGGCTGAGTATGCTCGGTTACCTCGCCATGGACATGTACTTGCCGGCGTTCGGCGCCATGGGCGAGCAGTTGCAGATTGGCGCGGGCGCAGTAGGCGCCAGCTTGAGCATTTTCCTGGCTGGTTTTGCGGTGGGGCAATTGCTGTGGGGGCCACTGTCTGACCGCCTGGGGCGCAAACCCATCCTGCTCGCGGGCCTGAGCCTGTTTGTACTGGGATGCGCCGGGATGTTCTGGGTCGAGACTGCACCGCAGCTGCTGGCACTGCGTTTCATGCAGGCGATTGGCGTGTGTTCCGCCGCCGTAAGCTGGCAGGCGCTGGTGATTGATCGCTACCCGGCGGACAAGGCCCACCGCGTATTCGCCAGCATCATGCCGTTGATGTCGCTGTCGCCCGCACTGGCACCGCTGTTAGGCGCGATGGTGCTGAACCACTTTGGCTGGCAGGCGATTTTCGGGGTATTGCTGGGCGTTTCACTGCTGTTGCTGCTGCCGACATTATTCCTGCGCAGCGTGCCGAAACGTCAGGCGGTTGAAGGCGAAACGACGCGCTTGGGCTATGGCCAGTTGCTTACCTCTCGTGTATTTACCGGCAACGTGATGATCTTCGCCGCGTGCTCGGCCAGTTTCTTTGCCTGGTTGACCGCTTCGCCGTTCATTCTTGGCGATATGGGCTACAGCCCGAATGACATCGGCTTGAGCTATGTGCTGCCGACGCTGGCGTTTCTGGTGGGCGGTTACAGTTGCCGCAGCGCCCTGCAACACTTTCAGGGCAAGACGCTGTTGCCGTGGTTGCTGCTGGCCTACTGCATCAGCATGGTGGCGTTGTACCTGGTCGCGACGTTGACCATACCGACCCTGACCACCCTGTTGATTCCGTTCTGCCTGATGGCGCTGGTCAACGGTGCCAGTTACCCCATCGTCGTCGCGAATGCGTTGATGCCTTTTGCGGAAAACTCCGGCAAGGCGGCAGCACTGCAAAACACCCTGCAACTGGGTCTGTGCTTTCTCAGTAGTTTGTTGGTGTCGTCGATGATCGAGCAACCGCTGCTGATTACCGTGATCGTGATGTTGGCGACTGCGCCGTTGGCGGTGTTGGGTTACTGGTTGGCGCGGCCGAAGTCGGATAATTCCGAACTGGCGAGCGCTTGATCTGGCAATACGATCGAAAAATGTGGGAGCGGGCTTGCTCGCGAATACGGTGGACCAGCCGGTAAGTCTTTACCTGACACACCGCTTTCGCGAGCAAGCCCGCTCCCACATTTGATTCGGTTTCTTCAGTTGCAAAGCGCCATGGCTTAAAAGGTAATTTCCATATTCACCGTCGGCGTCGACGTGCGGCTACCGCGGCCGCCGTCCACGCCGAACTTGTTATGCCAGTACTCGTAACCCACCCCGAGGTACAGGTTCGGCTTCACGCTTTTACCGGGTCGCACGGCCACCATCAGTGCCGTGCGCATCAGCGCTTCCGGCGCGGTGTCACGGCCGTGGTAGTCCTCACCTTTTTCCCCGACGTAATTAACGAAGCCCTGGAATTTCGCTCCGTGATTGGCGATCTCGAACGGGCGCATCCACGTCAGGTTGAGCATGTAGGTCGCGTCGAACGTGTGGTTCGACTCCTGCGCGCCAGGGATACCGGTGTGGTTCTTTTCCTTGTAATACATCAGGCTCAGGTCCAGCACGCCGACAGTGTTGAACTTCAAGGTCGGGCCGATCACCAGTGCGCGCTTTTTGGCTGAGGCAAAGTTGTTGTTGCGGTTGGCGTCGAAGCCCAGGGTCAGCGCGTAATCCTTGATCATGCCGGTACCCAGCGGCACATCGAACACGCGCGACGCGTACAACTGGTGCCGGTACACCGCATACACCTCGCTGCCACCATGGTCGGTGCCCTTGCGCGGGTCGCTGCTGTCGGAGAGGAAGACATCGAGGTTCAGGTAATTGCTGCCGTACTGGTAGCCGCTGGCGTGGGTGAAGCTGTAGATGCGCTTGCTGAAATCGTCGGGGTTATTCGGATTGGTGAAGTGTTGGCCGTAGCGAAATCCTACGCTGTTGTTCATCCATTCCACCGCGACAGCCTCCCCGCCGCCGAGGAGTGTGAGTAATACAGTTGCGCCGTGCAGTGCCTTTTTCATTGTTTTAATTCCTTTGGCGTTTGGCTCATGGCGGCCTTGCAGGGGCCGCCGGGCGCAGTATCAGCACAAGGGTGGTGTGCGCCAAAGAACAGAATCTCGCCTGGGGTGATGCCGAAACGGCAGCAGCGCAGTTGTCGTGAAAGTCAGGAAATACGGGGCGCCCAGGCAGTTTCTTCACGCTCGCGCAGGGCAATTTCCTCGCCCAGCAAGTGGGTCAAGGCTTGCACTGCCACCGGCAGGTCGCGGTCTTTGCGGGCATACACACCGAGGTCGCTGAAGATGCCGCCCTGGTCACTCAAGGGAATGTGCAGCAGTTCGCCGCGCGCCAGGTCGGCTTCGATGCCGATACGGGTCTGAAAGGCGATGCCCAATTGCTGGCGTGCCAACTGCCGGGCCAACTCCATGGAATTACTCTGCAGCAAGGGTTTGTTTGCCGCCGCGCGCTTGTGCAAAGGCGCGATCAGGTGATGCACCGACAACTCGCTCTTCGCCTGAATCACCCCATGCTCGCAGCACTGCCCGTAGCTGACGCGGGTTTCAGCGGCCAACGGATGGTCCGGTGTCATCAGCGCACCCAGGCGGAAATGCCCGACGCACAACTGAGTGATTTCGCTGCTGCGGGCGAGGGCAAACGCCAGCCCCAAGTCTGCCTGGCCATTGATCACCGAACCGGGAATCGACTGCGAGCCTTGCACCGTCACGCCAATCGTCACCTTCGGGTAGCGCTCGCGCATGCGCCTGAGCGCGGCCGGTAGCAACTCGACGGCGGCGCCTTCCACCGTAGCGATCTCCACGTGGCCGGTCTGCACACCGTGCAATCCATCCAGCTCGCCGCGCACGCGCTCCACATCCTGCAACAGCAGCGTCACGTGGCGAGTGAGGATTTCGCCCGCGGCAGTCACGCGCAGCCCGCCGGGTAGACGCTCGAACAAGGCGGCGCCCATCTCGTCTTCCAGCTTGAGGATCTGCCGGTTCACGGCGGATGACGCCACGTTCAGGCGGCGTGCGGCCTCGCGGATCGAGTGACAGCGCCGGACCATGTCGAAGTAGTAGATCGCCGGGGCGTGAATACGCAGCTTGCGGTTGAGCATTTTTTTTCAGGTCCTTTTGCGCACGGCTTCAAGCCACAGGGCAGGGCGGCTGAATGGATTTTTGTAACGGCTGTAAACGGCTTATTGTGGAATTGATTGTATACAACTCTATGGACATCTCTTGTTTCCTTTGCATACAGTGAATGCACAACAAAAACAGAGATCCCCTCACCATGACTATCCCGAAGGCGTCACCGCAGCGGCCCGAAGATGAAAATCTGGGCGTCGCCGCCAACATGGCTTACGGCCTGCAGCATGTGCTCACCATGTACGGCGGCATCGTTGCCGTGCCCCTGATCATTGGCCAGGCCGCCGGCTTGTCACCGGCGGATATCGGCCTGTTGATCGCCGCGTCGTTGTTTGCCGGTGGCCTGGCCACGCTGTTGCAAACCCTTGGCTTGCCGTTCTTTGGTTGTCAGTTGCCGCTGGTGCAGGGTGTGTCGTTTGCCGGCGTGGCAACCATGGTGGCGATTGTCGGCGGCGACGGTGCCGGCGGGGTGCCGGTGATTCTTGGGGCGGTGATGGCCGCGTCGTTGATCGGACTGCTGATCACGCCAGTGTTCTCGCGGATCACGAAGTTTTTCCCACCCTTGGTGACCGGGATCGTGATCACCACCATCGGCCTGACCCTGATGCCCGTTGCGGCGCGCTGGGCCATGGGCGGCAATAGCCGCGCGGCAGATTTCGGCAGCATGCCGAATATTGGCTTGGCAGCGCTGACCCTGGTGTTGGTGTTGCTGCTGAGCAAGATCGGCAGTGCAACCATCTCGCGCCTGTCGATCCTGCTGGCGATGGTAATCGGCACCGTGATTGCGGTGTTCCTGGGCATGGCCGACTTCTCCGGCGTGACCCAGGGGCCAATGTTCGGTTTCCCAGCGCCATTCCATTTCGGCATGCCAACCTTCCATGTGGCCGCGATCATTTCCATGTGCATCGTGGTGATGGTGACCTTGGTCGAGACCTCGGCAGACATCCTGGCGGTGGGCGAGATCATCGACACCAAGGTTGACTCCAAGCGCTTGGGCAACGGTCTGCGTGCTGACATGTTGTCGAGCATGTTCGCACCGATCTTCGGTTCGTTTACCCAGAGCGCCTTCGCCCAGAACGTAGGCCTGGTGGCGGTTACCGGGGTGAAGAGTCGTTTTGTGGTGGCAACCGGCGGGGTGTTCCTGGTTATCCTCGGACTGCTGCCGTTCATGGGGCGGGTGATTGCGGCGGTCCCGACGTCGGTGCTCGGTGGGGCGGGGATTGTACTGTTCGGTACCGTGGCGGCGAGTGGTATCCGTACGCTGTCGAAGGTGGATTACCGCAACAACATGAACCTGATCATCGTCGCCACCTCCATCGGTTTTGGCATGATCCCGATCGCGGCGCCGAACTTCTACGATCATTTTCCGACGTGGTTCGCGACCATTTTCCACTCAGGCATCAGCTCATCGGCGATCATGGCGATCCTGCTGAACCTGGCCTTCAACCATTTCACCGCCGGCAACTCGGACCAGCAGTCGGTGTTTGTGGCGGGGACAGAGCGCAGCTTGTGCTTCCGGGATGTGTCGGAACTGCGCGATGGGGATTACTTCAGCGGCGGTAAGTTGTTCGATGCCGAGGGTAAGGAGATTCCGTTGGTAGCGGATGCTCCGAGGAAAACCACTAAGCCTGAGACCACTGAGGTCTGAAGCGGTACCTGATGTGGGCGCTGGCTTGCCTGCGATAGCTGCGGTGAATTCACCCTCGTCATCGCAGGCAAGCCAGCGCCCACATTTGAATTCAGCCAGCCTTGAGTTCTTTGTACGGCATTGCACACACCTCATCCAAAAACTTCACCACGGTCCCCATGCACGCTTGGCGTTCTTCGACATGGGGCATGTGGCTGGAGTCTTCAAACAGCGCCCAGCGCACATCCGCGATCTCATCCAAAAACGGCTTGACCACCAGCGGCGTGGCCTCATCGTGCCGGCCGGAAATCACCAGCGTCGGTACATTGATTGCCGACAGGCGGCCGATGGATTTCCAGTCTTTCAAGCTGCCGATTACGTGGAATTCGGTGGGGCCGCTCATGGCGTGGTACACCGTCGGGTCGGAGTCGACTTGGGCAAAGGTGCGCGCCACTGCGTCCGGCCATGGGTTGACCCGGCACACGTGATGGTCATAGAACACCCGTGATGCCGCGAGGTATTCCGGGTCTTGGTAGGTGCCGGTGGCTTCGTGCTTGAGCAGGGTTTCATGCACGCCTTCGGGCAACAATTTGCGCAGGCGGTTGGCTTCGCTGACCCACGTGCGCATGCACGTCGGCGAGTTGGCCGGGATAAACGCGCGCAGGCCCTTGGGCTGCAGGATCGCGTGTTCGCTGCCGAGCATGCCGCCCCAGGATTGGCCGAGAATCGCGTAGTTGTCGCTGATCTCCAGATGCTGCAGCAGGTTGTTCAGCTCTTCGAGAAACAGGCCGACGGTCCAGAAGGATGGGTCTTTGTCAGGGAGGTGGGTGGAGCGCCCGTTGCCCAGTTGGTCGTAGTGGATCACGGCGTGACCGCTGGCGGCGACATCCTTGAACGCGTCGACATAGTCGTGGGTGCAACCCGGGCCGCCGTGAATGACCACCAGCGGTGTACGGCCACTGGACAGGTCACCGGTGACGCGATACCAGGTCTGGTAGGTGCCAAACGCCGCATACCCTTCGTGGATTTTTTCGATGAATTCCATTTCGTGCCCTGCTCTCAAAAAAAGGATCAGGGACACAATAGTCGTCGCGGGAAATTTAGGTAACTAGCAAAACAGCTAGGTTTTGCGCGCGGGTCAATCTTCGAGCAAGCGGTAATGGGTGGCGCGCACCACCGCCTGTACGCGGTTCTTGGCCCCCAGTTTGTGCATCGCCGAGGCCAGGTGCAGGGTAACCACCGCCAGTGAACGGCTCAGCTGGCTGGCGATTTCAGCGGCAGTCAGGCCGTCGGCGGCCCATTTGAGGCACTCGCGCTCCCGTTTGGTCAGGTGGATATGCGGGTAGGTGCGCAGCTCCTTGCTGAACAGCGGGTAGGCCGCTTCCTGCAAGGCATGGGAAATAAGGCTGAAATCCGACAAGGTTTGCTGCGCATCCTGCAGTACGGTCTGGGCTTTGCCGGTACGCAGCCCGGTCAGCGATGCAAAACCACCACGGGGCAGGTGGATTGGCACGCTCACGCCGCAGGTCAGTTGCTGGTCGTGCAGGTAGGACGAAACGGGCGCATGGCAGGGATCGATGATCTTTTGTAGCGCGGTATCGGCCTTGGCTTCGTAGGACCACACGAACGGCGACACCGTACTCAGGGCCAAATGCTGCACCGGATCGATCTGATAGAACCCTTTGCAGCACCACAAGCTGTGCCAGCCCGGCGGGGTATTGCGCAACGCCAGTACCGAGGGGGTGATGAGTGCACCATCCTGGTCAATCGGCACCGGGGTGTAGTCATACACCAGTGCATCGAAGCCCAACTGCTGGGCGAGGATAAACGTGTTGTCCATCTGCTCATCCAGGCTCCTGCCCGGCATCAAGCGGTGATTGAAGGCAGTTAGCTTGGCCAGCATCCGTTCTGCTCCCGAATTCATTTGAATCTCGACTTGCTGCAAGTAGAATGCCACGCCCCGGCGAAGGACAGCCAGGCCAAACCTATAAGAATTGCTAGGTTATGGACACGCGGCATCCTCGGTAGTGTTGGCCGCTAAACGGCCGCTACCTGCCAGGCCGACACAACACAAGGAATGTATGCATGTGGCGTGAAATTGCCCCCGACCAGCAGTACAACGTGCAAGTCGACGGCTATGACCTCGTGGTCTACAGCTTTGGCGAAGGCGATGAGGTGCTGTTGTGTCTCAACGGCGGGCCAGGCTTGCCGTGTGACTACTTGCGCGACGCCCATGGCTGGCTCAAAGACCATAACCTGCGAGTGGTTGCATTCGACCAGCTTGGCACGGGCGCATCAGCCAGACCGACCGATGTTTCCCTGTGGGAAATCCGCCGTTATGTCGAAGAAGTCGAAACCGTGCGCCAAGCCCTGGGCCTGGGCTGCGTGCATTTGCTTGGGCATTCCTGGGGCGGCTGGCTGGGTATCGAGTACGCCATCCACTACCCCGAGGCCCTGAAAAGCCTGATCCTCGAAAACACCGTCGGCGACATCCCGCACCTGTCCCAGGAACTGGAACGCCTGCGCGGCGCCCTCGGCAGCGAAACCGTGGCCATGATGCAGCGCCACGAAGCCATGGGCACCCTAAACCACCCGCAGTACCAGGCCGCGATCACCTTGCTCAATTACCGCCACGTGTGCCGCCTCGACGAGTGGCCCGAGCCGGTCAAACGCTCGCTGGGTGACTGGAACATGGGCCCCTACGAAACCATGCAGGGGCCCAACGAATTCCTCTATATCGGTAATCTCAAGGACTGGAACCGTCTCCCTGAAATGACCGAATTCAAGATGCCTATCCTGATCACCACCGGCCAGCACGACGAACTCACCCCGGCTTGTGCCATGCGCATGAAGATGGCCGCCAGGCACGCCGAATTGCACGTATTTCCCAACAGCAGCCATATGCCGTTCTACGAAGAACCGCAGGCGTATTTCCCGGTGCTGCTGGACTTCCTTGCGCGTCATCGAGGCTGACGGATGAACCTGGCGCGCTACCGTTTTGTACTCTCCCGGCCGCTGCAATTGCTGCCGGTGTTGTTTGGCATCAGCCTGATTACCTTTGTGCTGGTGCGTTCGATTCCGGGCGACCCGGCGCGGGCCCTGCTGGGCTCGCGCAGCACGCCAGACGCCTTGTTGAAAATCCGCGCCCAGTACGGCCTCGACCAGCCGTTATGGCTGCAATATTTCTACTTCCTGAAGAACCTGCTCAAGGGCGATCTCGGCCAATCGCTGCTGTACAAGGTCGATGCGCTGAAACTGATCGTTACCCGCATCGAGCCGACCCTGGTGCTGGTGCTTGGTAGCGTGGTGCTGGCGCTGCTGATTGCGGTGCCGCTGGCAACCGTGGCCGCGCGTAACAAAGGTGGTTGGGCAGACAACCTGATACGCGTATTCACTACCGTGGGCCTGGGCATGCCGGCGTTCTGGCTGGGCTTGATGCTGATCCTGTTGCTGAGCGTGCAGTGGGGCCTGTTTCCGGTGTCCGGTTACGGTCGCACTTGGGTGGACAAGGCCCACCATATGGTGCTGCCGTGCCTGACAATCGCCCTGGCGCTGTCGGCGGTATTGGTGCGCAACCTGCGAGCCAGCATGTTGATGGAGTTGCAGGCCGACCACGTCACCGCCGCCCGGGCCCGAGGGCTGTCGGAAGCGGCGGTGTTTCGCCGCCACGTGTTGCCCAACTCCCTCGTGCCGGCGGTCAACCTGTTGGCGGTGAATATCGGCTGGCTGATCAGTGGCACGGTGGTGATCGAAAGCCTGTTCGCCATCCCCGGCATCGGCCAATTGCTGGTGCGCGGCATCTTCACCCGCGACTACATGGTGGTGCAGGGCGTGGCCATGGTGCTGGCCTGTGCCACGGTGGTGGTCAACTTTATCGCCGACGTGGTCACGGTAGCCCTCGACCCACGGGTGAAGATGCAATGACCAGCCGCCCGTTGATTGCCCCGTGGCGCCTGCGCTTGCGTTTCGGTTTTCGCAACGGCCGTCTGACTGCCGCGTGGGGCTTGTTGATTCTGCTGGTGTGGTTTGCCCTGGCACTGTTCGCGCCGTGGATCGCCCCTTATGACCCGATTGCGCAGAACACCGATATCAGTTTGCTCGGTCCCAGCCTGTCCCATCCATTTGGCACGGATAATTACGGGCGCGACATTCTTTCGCGGGTGATCTGGGGCGCGCGCATCGACCTGCAACTGGCGATCATCGGCGTGATCTTCCCGTTCATGATCGGCACCTTTATCGGCGCAGTCTCCGGCTACATCGGCGGGCGTTTCGACAGTTTCTGCATGCGTGTCATCGATGTGATCCTGGCGTTCCCGTTCCTGGTGTTGATGCTGGCGATCATGGCCATTCTCGGTCCGGGCCTGAAGAGTTTTTACATCGCCATGGCGCTGGTGGGTTGGGTGTCGTATGCGCGGCTGATCCGCTCGCAGATCCTGGTGCTGAAGGAAAGCGACTTTGCCTTGGCGGCCAAAAGTTTGGGCTTTGGCCACGGGCGCATTCTGTTCCGGCATTTGCTGCCGAATGCGATGTTCGGCTCGATCGTGTTTTCCATGTCCGACGCCGTGCTGGTACTGCTCAATGGCGCCGCCGTGAGTTACCTGGGCCTGGGCGTGCAGCCGCCCACCGCCGAGTGGGGCACCATGGTCGCCGAAGGTCAGGCCTTCATCACCACCGCCTGGTGGATCTGCACGTTTCCGGGGCTGGCCATTGTGACCCTGGCCATGGGCTTTAGCTTGCTGGCGGACGGCGTGGCGCAAGTATTGGGGGATCGCTCATGAGCCTGTTGCAGGTGCAAGACCTGAGCGTAATCGCCACTCACCCTGGGCGCGACGTCACCTTGGTGGACCGCGTGTCGTTTGACGTGGCCGAAGGCGAGATCCTCGGCTTGGTGGGCGAGAGTGGTTCGGGCAAGACCATGGCCTGTCGCGGCCTGATGCGCTTGCTGCCATCGCCCAGCCTGCGGGTGCAGGGCGGTGCAGTGCGCTTGGCCGGCCAGGATCTGTTGCAACTGGATGATGCCGGGATGCGCGCCGTGCGGGGCGGGCAACTGGGCATGATTTTCCAGAATCCCAGCAGCCATCTGGACCCGCTGATGCGCATCGGCGAGCAGATCGCCGAGGGTATCCGCCTGCATCAAGGCGCCTCGAAAAAGGACGCGCGCCTGCAGGCCATCGACGTGTTGCGCCAAGTGGGCATTCCCGATCCCCAGGCGCGTGTCGACAACTACCCCCACGAGTTTTCCGGTGGCATGCGCCAGCGCGCAATGATCGCCGTGGCCTTGGGCTGCAACCCCAAAGTATTGATTGCCGACGAGCCAACCACCGCCCTCGACGTCACCGTGCAGGCGCAAATCCTGCGCCTGCTGCTGGACCTGCGAGACACGCGCGGTTTGTCGATCATCATGATCACCCACGACCTTGGCGTGGTGGCGCAAACCTGTGATTCCATCGCGGTGATGTATGCCGGACGCCTGTGCGAACACGGCAGCAAGTACGACCTGCTGGCCCGTCCGCAACACCCCTACACCGCTGGCCTGATCGGCTGCCAACCGGCGCGCAGCAGCGGTCACGCCTTGCTGCGCACCATCCCTGGCCAGCCGCCGCTGCTGGACTCATTGCCCGCCGGTTGTCGCTTCAATCCGCGCTGCCCGCAGGTCGGCGCCTTGTGCACCGAGCGCTTGCCGGAAGGGGCGCGGGTCGCCTGTCACTACCCCTTGGGAGCGCACCCATGAGCCTGTTGCAGATCAAGGACCTGGAGGTGAAGTTTGCCGCGTCCGGCACCGGGTTGTTCGGGTTGAAAAAGCAGTGGGTGAGGGCGGTGAACGGTGTGTCGCTGAACCTGGCGGCGGGTGAAACCCTTGGATTGGTAGGCGAGTCCGGCAGCGGCAAGAGCACTTTGGGTCGGGCAATTTTGCACCTCAACCCGATCAGTGGCGGCCAGGTGTTGTTCGACGGCATCGATATGGCCCACGGCAGTGCCGTCGACATTGCGCGTTTGCGTCATGAAACCGCGATGATCTTCCAGGACCCTTACGCAGCCTTGAACCCGCGCCATACCATCGGCGAAACCATTGCCGAAGTGTTGCGGGTGCAACGCAAGGTCCCAGCGGACCGGATTCCGGCTCGGGTCAATGAACTGCTCGACCTGGTCGGCCTGCGCCCCGAACTTGCCAGCCGCAAACCCGGCTCCCTCAGCGGCGGCCAGTGCCAGCGCGTCGGCATCGCCCGTGCGCTGGCGGTGGAACCGCGCCTGATCATCGCCGACGAGTGCGTGGCGGCGCTGGATGTGTCGATTCAGGGCCAGATCATCAACCTGCTGTTGGAGCTGCAACAGCGCATGAACCTGGCGATTCTGTTTATCGCCCATGACCTGGCGATCGTGCGCCGCCTGTGCGACCGCGTGGCAGTGATGTACCTGGGCAAGATCGTCGAGGAAGGGCCGGTGGAAGCGGTGTTTACCGCGCCGCGTCATCCCTATACGGCGGCGTTGATTGAGGCGATTCCGGAGATCGACCCTCATCGACCGTTGCCTTCGGAACCCTTGCCGGGTGAGCCACCCAGCCCACTGAATTTGCCTACAGGGTGTGCCTTTCACCCGCGCTGTCGGCACGCGCAAGTCATGTGTTCCGTGGTGTTGCCGCCTACTCATTTCCTGCACGAGCATCGGTACAGTTGCGTGCTTGAACAACCATTGACCCTTTCTGCCGTCCATAAACAAGGAGTTATGACATGCAATCGCGCCACTTGAAGCTGCTTGCAGCCGCCACGTTGACCGCTTGGTCCCTCACTGCCGGGTTGGCGCAAGCCGCCGGCGTATTGACCATCGGTTGCCGTGAAGACAGCACCACGTTCGACCCGATCAAAAGCGCGCAAAACCGCGACACCTGGGTATTCGCCAACGTCTACGACACCCTGGTCCGCGTGGATAACCTGGGCACCAAGATGGAGCCGGGGCTGGCAGAAAGCTGGGAGATTTCAGAGAACGGCCTGACCTACACCTTCAAGCTGCGTGACGCGAAATTCTCGGACGGTTCGGCGATCACCGCAGATGACGCGGCGTTTAGCCTGCTGCGTATCCGCGACAACAAGGCGTCGCTATGGGCTGACCCCTTCAACCTGATCAACACGGCCAAGGCGGCTGATCCGAAAACCCTGGTGGTCACGCTGAAGACTCCGGCTGTAGCTTTCCTTTCCCAACTGGCTTCGCCGACGGTGTCGATCCTGTCGGAAAAAGCCATGACCAAAATGGGTGAAGAGGCCTACTCGGAAAACCCGGTGACCTCCGGCGCGTTTACCGTGGACGAGTGGCGCAAGGGCGATCGGGTGATCCTGAAAAAGAACCCGAACTTCTGGCAAGCCAAGAACGTCAGCCTGGACGGCGTGGAGTGGGTCTCGGTGACCGACGACAACACCCGCATGCGCATGGTGCAGAACAACGAGCTGGACACGGCGATCTTCGTGCCGTTTTCACGGGTTGAAGAGCTGAAGAAAGACAAGAATGTGGTGGTGCATTCCGACCCGTCCACCCGTGAAGATCACCTGCTGATCAACCACGAGCACGGCTTGCTGGCCAAGCCGGAAGTGCGTCAGGCGCTGGACATGGCCATCGATAAACAATCGCTGGTGAAGACCGCCACGTTCGGTCAGGGCACTGTGGCCTATTCCTACATTCCAAAGGGCTCGCTGTACCACTACGCCAACAACCTGCAACGCCCGTACGACCCAGCCGAAGCCAAGAAACTGCTGGCTGCCGCCGGTGCCAAGGACTTGAAGCTGAACTACGTGGTCAACGCCGGTAACGAAGCCGACGAGCAGATCGCGGTGATCATCAAGGACCAGTTGGCCAAGGTCGGCGTGACCGCCAACCTGCAAAAGGTCGACCCCACCCAAAGCTGGCAGATGCTGGTGGACGGTGACTACGATATTTCGGTGATGTACTGGACCAACGACATCCTCGACCCGGACCAGAAGACCACTTTCGTGCTGGGCCACGACACCAACCAGAACTACATGACCCGCTACAAGAACGACAAGGTCAAGGAGTTGGTGGCGCAAGCGCGGATCGAGGCCGACCCGGTCAAGCGTGAGCAGATGTATGTCGAGCTGCAGAAGCTGGCGAAGCAGGATGTGAACTGGATTGACCTGTACTACAGCCCGTATATCAACATCTCACGCAGCAACATCAGCAATTTCCTGCAGAACCCGTTGGGCCGCTTCACCCTTGAGGAAGTGGTGAAAAACTAAACCCTCACCACACCGCAAACCAATGTGGGAGCTGGCTTGCCTGCGATAGCATCACCGCGCAGTGACTGAGTCACCGAGGTGTTTGCATCGCAGGCAAGCCAGCTCCCACATTTGGTTTGGTGTGTGAGGTATTACTGCGCGTCGAACGCCTGCCCATTGATGCCGGTACTGTCCGGCCCCATCAGGTACAGGTACACCGGCATGATCTCTTCCGGCGTCGGGTTATCCGTCGGGTTTTCCCCTGGATACGCCTGGGCCCGCATGCTGGTGCGCGTGGCGCCGGGGTTGATGCTGTTGGCGCGTACCGGCGCGACGGTGTCGAGCTCATCGGCCAGGGTTTGCATCAGGCCTTCGGTGGCGAATTTCGACACGCCGTAAGCGCCCCAGTACGCACGACCCTTGCGACCCACGCTGCTGGAGGTGAACACCACCGACGCATCCTGGGACAACTTGAGCAGCGGCAGCAGCGTGCTGGTCAGCATGAACATCGCGTTGACGTTCACGTGCATCACCCGCATGAAGTTCTCACCGGACAACTGCTCGATCGGCGTGCGGGGGCCGATGATCGAGGCGTTGTGCAGCAGGCCGTCGAGGTGGCCGAACTCTTTTTCGATCATCGCTGCCAGCTCATCGTATTGATGCGGCAGGGCGGTCTCCAAGTTGAACGGGATCACCACCGGTTGCGGCTGGCCTGCGGCTTCGATCTCGTCATAGACCTGGGCCAGGTTGGCCTCGGTCTTGCCCAGCAGCAAGACGGTGGCACCATGGGCGGCATAGGTTTTCGCCGCTGCTGCGCCAATCCCGCGACCGGCGCCGGTCACCAGGATCACCCGGCCTTTGAGCAGTTCTGGACGTGCGGAGTAATCAAACATAAATAGCCTCGACAAAATTCACAGTGATACAGCTCTCAATGTGGAATCCAATTCCTGTGGGAGCTGGCTTGCCTGCGATGGCGGTCTCTAAGCTGGCACGTGTGCTGGCTGACACTGCGCTATCGCAGGCAAGCCAGCTCCCACATTGACCTCGGTGTTTGCAGGTTTGATGAGCAATCAGCAACTGCACAGCGCGTTATCCAGCACCTTGCGCAGCTCCAGCGGGTGGTCCACCACCACATCGGCGCCCCAATGACGCGGGTTGTCGTCCGGGTGGATATAGCCGTAGGTGACCGCAGCAGTGCGGGTCCCGGCGTCGCGGCCGGACTCGATGTCGCGCAGGTCATCACCCACGAACAATACGCTGGCCGGGTCCAGGTCGAGCATCTTGCACGCCAGGATCATCGGCTCCGGGTCCGGCTTGCTGTTTTTCACGTGGTCCGGGCAGATCAACAGCGCCGAGCGCTCGGCCAGGCCCAACTGCTGCATGATCGGTTCGGCAAAACGCAGCGGTTTGTTGGTGACCACGCCCCAGATCAGGTTGGCCTTCTCGATGTCTTCCAGCAGTTCGGCCATGCCATCGAAGAGTTTGCTGTGGATCGCACAGCCCTTGACGTAACGCTCCAAGAATTCCAGGCGCAACTCCTCAAAGCCTGGAGATTCAGGGTCCATCGAAAAGGTCACCGCGACCATCGCCCGCGCACCGCCGGAGATCTCATCGCGGATGTGCTGGTCGTTGATCGGCTCCAGGCCACGGTCAGCACGCATGGCCTGGCAGATGGCGATAAAGTCCGGCGCGGTGTCCAGCAGGGTACCGTCCATATCGAAGAGAACCGCTCGCAACTTCACAGGCTCACTCCTCGCGCAGGGTCTGGATCATATAGTTGACGTCAACGTCGTTGGCCAGCTTGTAGTGCTTGGTCAGCGGGTTGTAGGTCAGGCCGATGATGTCCTTGACGGTCAGGCCGGCCTGGCGGCTCCACGCGCCCAATTCGGACGGACGGATGAATTTCTTGAAGTCGTGGGTGCCGCGCGGCAGCAGCTTCATGATGTATTCGGCGCCGATGATCGCGAACAGGTAGGCCTTGGGGTTGCGGTTGATGGTGGAGAAGAATACCTGGCCACCTGGCTTGACCATGCGGAAGCAGGCACGAATCACCGAGGACGGGTCGGGCACGTGTTCCAGCATCTCGAGGCAGGTCACCACGTCGAACTGCTCGGGCATTTCTTCGGCCAGGGCTTCGGCGGTGATCTGGCGGTATTCCACGCTCACACCGGACTCCAACTGGTGCAGTTGGGCCACGGCCAGAGGCGCTTCGCCCATGTCGATGCCCATCACGGTGGCGCCGCGCTGGGCCATTGCCTCACTGAGGATGCCGCCGCCGCAACCCACGTCCAATACCTTCTTGCCAGCCAGATTGACGCGCTCGTCAATCCAGTTGACCCGCAGCGGGTTGATGTCGTGCAGGGGCTTGAATTCGCTCTCGCGGTCCCACCAGCGGTGAGCCAGGGCTTCGAATTTAGCGATTTCGGCGTGGTCGACGTTGCTCATGGTGAATCCTCTAAATCTGATAAATCGGGTTTTCGGTCCTGAATCCGTAGGTTCAAGACTGACGTTATTCGTGGTGCCCGCTGATGCGTTGGCCCCAGGCTATGGCCGTGGCGGTCAACTGTTGTTCATCCATGCGGGTCAGTTGCCGGTCGTCGAGCAATTGCTTGCCGGCGACCCAAAGGTGTTTCACGCAATCACGTCCGGTGGCATATATAAGCTGTGAGACCGGATCGTAGATCGGTTGTTGCGCCAGCCCGGACAAGTCGAAGGCGACGATGTCCGCGGCCTTGCCCACTTCCAGCGAACCGATCTCGCCTTCCAGGCCCATGGCCCGCGCACCATTGAGCGTAGCCATGCGCAGCGCGCGGTGGGCATCCAGGGCAGTGGCCGAACCGGCGACAGCCTTGGCCAGCATCGCCGCCGTGCGGGTTTCGCCCAGCAGGTCCAGGTCGTTGTTGCTGGCGGCGCCATCGGTACCGATGGCCACATTGACGCCAGCCTGCCACAGACGCTCCACCGGGCAAAAGCCGCTGGCCAGTTTCAGGTTCGATTCCGGGCAATGGATGATGCTGGTGTTGCTTTCTACCAGCAAAGCCAGGTCGTCCTCGCTGATTTGGGTCATATGAACGGCCTGGAAGCGCGGGCCCAGCAGCCCGAGGCGACCCAGGCGGGCGAGTGGCCGTTCGCCGGTCTGCTCGACAGCTTGCTGCACTTCAAAGGCGGTTTCATGAACGTGCATGTGGATTGCGGCGTCCAGTTCCTCGGCGATCACCCGGATCTTTTCCAGGTTGTCGTCGCACACGGTGTACGGCGCATGAGGGCCGAAGGTGATCTTGATGCGCGGGTGGTGCTTGAGGTCGCCAAACAGCTCGACACCTTGGCGGATCGCCTCATCGGCGGTGCTGGCACCGGGGATCGGGAAGTCGAGGATGGGAATCGCGATCTGCGCGCGCATGCCACTGTTGTGCACGCAGTCGCTGGCGACCTTGGGGTAGAAGTACATGTCGGAAAAGCAAGTGATGCCGCCCTTGAGTTGCTCGGCGATGGCCAGGTTGGTGCCGTCGCGTACGAACGCTTCATCGACCCATTTGGCTTCGGCGGGCCAGATATGCTTTTCCAGCCAGGTCATCAGTGGCAGGTCATCGGCCAGGCCGCGAAACAGGCTCATCGCCGCATGCCCGTGGGCGTTGATTAGGCCAGGGCTGAGCAGCATGCCCGGCAACTCGCGTGTTTCGGTGGCTGAAAGCTTCAGCGCTGCGGCCCGCGGACCGATAAAGGCAATGCGCCCGTCGCGGATGCCCAGGCCGTGTTCCTTGAGTACCACGCCAGCAGGTTCGACGGGTACCAGCCAGGTCGGCAATAGCAACAGGTCGAGCGGGGCGGCAGTGGCGGTCATCGAAGGCTTCTTCCCAGGCAGCTATAAAAGAAGGGCGAAGTATACCCGAGCGTCCTGGCTGGCGGATCGCTATAATCGGCGGCTTTGTTTCTGAGTGCGGAGTAAGGAATGCGCGATCGACTGTTGGCTGCGGAGAAGGTGAAGGCCATCGATTGGCGCGATGGCGCGCTGCACTTGCTCGATCAACGTGCCTTACCGTCTCGGGAAAGCTGGATCGCCTGCTCTACGGTTGATGAGGTGGCTGCGGCTATCCGTTCGATGATAGTGCGCGGCGCACCGGCCATCGGGATCAGCGCCGCCTATGGCCTGGTGCTCGCCGCTCGCCAGCGAATGGCCGAGGGGGGTGACTGGCAGGCGTCGTGGGAAGAAGACTACGCACTCCTGGCGGATACCCGTCCTACCGCAGCGAATCTGTTCTGGGCACTCAAGCGCATGCGCGACCGCCTGGACCGCGTCAAGAAGCACGCCGATCCGCTGGCGGTGCTGGAAGCCGAGGCGATTGCGATCCACGAAAGTGATCGCGAAGCCAATATCACCATGGCCCAGCTGGGTGTCGAGCTGATCCGCAAGCACCAGGGCAATGCCCAGGCGATCCTCACCCATGGCAATGCTGGCGCTTTGGCCACTGGCGGCGTCGGCACGGCCCTTGGAGTGATCCGGGCTGCTTACCTGGAGGGCATGGTCGAGCAGGTCTACGCCAATGAAACCCGCCCTTGGCTGCAAGGTTCGCGGCTGACTGCCTGGGAACTGGCGGGCGAGGGGATCCCGGTGAAGGTGAATGCTGACTCGGCCGGCGCGCATATCCTCAAGACCAAGGGCGTGACCTGGGTGATTGTCGGTGCCGACTGCATTACCGCCAATGGCGATGTGATCAGCAAGATTGGCACCTATCAACTGGCCGTGTGCGCCATGCACCACGGCGTGCGCTTCATGGTGGTGGCGCCGAGTTCGACCATCGACTTGATGATGGCGAGCGGCGATGACGTTGCGCTGGAGGAGCGGGAGTCGGGTGAGTTGCTGGAAATAGTGGGGCAGCGGTTGGGCGTGGAGGCATTCAACCCTGTATTCGACGTCACGCCGGCGGACTTGATTGACGTGATAGTGACCGAGAAGGGCATTGTCGAGCGGCCCGATACGGCCAAATTGGCCAAGTTGATGTGCCGTAAGCGGTTGCATTGAGGCTGGTGGCGGCTGTGGAATTGCTATCGCAGGCAAGCCAGCTCCCACGCTGAATACGTTCACCGTTCAAAATGTGGGAGCGGGCTTGCCCGCGATTGGCCATAAAAGTCAACAAACCTCTCGGATCGACTGTTTAAAAATAGCACCAGTGCTGCTCTAAGCCTCTCTCGTCCCCCTCAAGCCTGTCACCCGTCAACTAACTATGCTCCATGCGCATCAGGGGGATAGGTGCGTGGCGGCGATTGTGATAACATCCGGCGGTTTCCAGGGCCGCCCCGAGGGGAGGCCTTAAACGCGCAGATCCGTGTCATAACTCGTTGATTTGTCGTAAGTCGTTGTCAGGCACCGTGCCGGCAGCGGCGAGCTTCGTTCGTCCCATATGGATGTGACGAGGTTTCACCCGAAAAAGGAATCAGGCTTCTCATGGGCGAACTGGCCAAAGAAATCCTCCCGGTCAATATCGAAGACGAGCTGAAACAGTCCTACCTCGACTACGCGATGAGCGTAATTGTCGGTCGGGCACTGCCTGATGCGCGCGATGGCTTGAAGCCCGTGCACCGGCGTGTGCTGTTCGCGATGAGCGAGCTGGGTAACGACTGGAACAAGCCGTACAAGAAATCTGCCCGTGTTGTCGGTGACGTGATCGGTAAGTATCACCCTCACGGCGACACTGCGGTGTACGACACCATCGTTCGGATGGCCCAGCCGTTTTCCCTGCGCTACCTGCTGGTAGACGGCCAGGGCAACTTCGGTTCGGTCGACGGCGACAACGCCGCGGCCATGCGATACACCGAAGTGCGCATGACCAAGCTGGCGCACGAGCTGCTGGCCGACCTGCATAAAGAAACCGTGGACTGGGTGCCGAACTACGACGGCACCGAAATGATCCCGGCTGTCATGCCCACCAAGATTCCCAACCTGCTGGTCAACGGCTCCAGCGGTATCGCCGTGGGCATGGCCACCAACATCCCGCCGCACAACCTCGGTGAAGTCATCGACGGTTGCCTGGCCCTCATCGACAACCCTGAGCTGACCGTCGATGAGCTGATGCAATACATTCCCGGCCCGGACTTCCCGACCGCCGCAATCATCAACGGCCGTGCCGGCATCATCGAAGCCTACCGCACCGGTCGCGGCCGTATTTACATGCGCGCCCGCTCGATGATCGAAGACATCGACAAGGTCGGTGGTCGCCAGCAAATCGTTATCACCGAACTCCCGTACCAGCTGAACAAGGCGCGTCTGATCGAGAAGATCGCCGAGCTGGTTAAAGAGAAGAAGCTGGAAGGCATCACCGAACTGCGCGACGAGTCCGACAAAGACGGTATGCGCGTGGTGATCGAGTTGCGTCGTGGCGAAGTGCCTGAGGTGATCCTCAACAACCTCTATGCCCAGACCCAGCTGCAAAGCGTGTTTGGTATCAACGTGGTTGCACTGATCGACGGTCGTCCGCGCATCCTGAACCTCAAGGATCTGCTGGAAGCCTTCGTGCGTCACCGCCGCGAAGTAGTGACCCGTCGTACTGTGTTCGAGCTGCGCAAAGCTCGCGAGCGCGGCCACATCCTGGAAGGTCAGGCCGTTGCGCTGTCGAACATCGACCCGGTCATCGCCCTGATCAAAGCCTCGCCAACGCCGTCGGAAGCCAAGGAAGCGCTGATCAGCACGCCTTGGGAATCCAGCGCCGTGGTGGCCATGGTTGAACGTGCCGGTGCCGACTCGTGCCGTCCAGAGACCCTGGACCCGCAATACGGCTTGCGTGAAGGCAAGTATTTCCTGTCGCCGGAACAGGCCCAGGCCATTCTGGAACTGCGCCTGCATCGCCTGACCGGCCTGGAGCACGAGAAGCTGCTGGCCGAGTACCAGGAGATCCTCAACCAGATCGGCGAGTTGATCCGCATCCTCAGCAGCGCCGTGCGCCTGATGGAAGTGATCCGCGAAGAACTGGAAGTGATCCGCGCCGAATACGGCGATGTGCGTCGCACCGAGATCCTCGATGCGCGCCTCGACCTGACCCTGGGTGACATGATCCCGGAAGAAGAGCGTGTGGTAACCATCTCTCACGGTGGCTATGCCAAGACCCAGCCGCTGGCTGCGTACCAGGCCCAGCGTCGTGGTGGTAAGGGTAAATCGGCTACCGGCGTGAAGGATGAGGACTACATCGCTCACCTGCTGGTCGCCAACAGCCACACCACGCTGCTGCTGTTCTCCAGCAAGGGCAAGGTGTACTGGCTCAAGACATACGAAATCCCGGAAGCCTCCCGTGCTGCCCGTGGTCGTCCGTTGGTCAACCTGCTGCCGCTGGACAGTGATGAATACATCACCACCATGCTGCCGGTCGAGGAATACACCGAAGGTCACTTCATCTTCATGGCCACCGCCAAAGGCACCGTGAAGAAGACCCCGCTGGAATCCTTCAGCCGTCAGCGCAGCGTGGGCCTGATCGCCCTGGAACTGGACGAAGGCGACGTGCTGATCTCGGCCGCCATTACCGATGGCGAGCGTGAAGTCATGCTGTTCTCCGACGGCGGCAAGGTAACGCGCTTCAAGGAATCCGACGTTCGCGCCATGGGCCGTACCGCCCGCGGTGTGCGCGGCATGCGTCTGCCAGAAGGGCAGAAGCTGATTTCGATGCTGATCCCGGAAGAAGGCAGCCAGATCCTCACCGCTTCGGCGCGTGGTTACGGCAAACGTACCGCTATCAGCGAGTTCCCGGAGTACAAGCGTGGCGGCCAAGGCGTTATTGCCATGGTCAGCAACGACCGCAACGGCCGTCTGGTCGGCGCGGTCCAGGTGCTCGATGGCGAGGAGATCATGCTGATTTCCGACCAGGGCACCCTGGTACGTACCCGTGTGGATGAAGTGTCGAGCCTGGGTCGTAACACCCAGGGCGTGACCTTGATCAAGCTGGCCAGCGACGAGACGTTGGTAGGCCTGGAGCGCGTCCAGGAACCATCGGAAGTCGAAGGCGAGGAACTCGAAGGTGAAGCGTTTGAAGGCGAGGTGATCGCAGCAGGCGATGACAACGTCGACGAGCCAACCCTCGACGCTGCCGCAGACGAAGAAGAACCGCAGGAATAAGCGGACACACAGGGGGCGGATGAAGATTCGCCCCCTTGTTGTTTGTCCCTTCTGAAAGTATTGAAATACCTGTTTATTGCACCACCCCACCAGATCTAGAGTGAGATTGGATGTGAGCAAGAGAGCCTATAACTTCTGTGCCGGTCCCGCGGCGCTTCCTGAAGCAGTCCTGCAGCGTGCGCAGGGTGAACTCCTCGACTGGCATGGAAAAGGCCTCTCCGTGATGGAAATGAGCCATCGCAGCGATGAGTTCGTGTCCATTGCCAACAAGGCCGAGCAGGATCTGCGCGACTTGCTGGACATTCCATCCAATTACAAAGTGCTGTTCCTGCAGGGTGGCGCGAGCCAGCAGTTCGCCCAGATCCCGCTGAACCTGCTGCCGGAAGACGGCACTGCCGACTACATCGACACCGGTATCTGGGGGCAGAAGGCTATTGAAGAGGCCTCGCGCTACGGTCACGTCAACGTTGCCGGCACCGCCAAGCCCTACGACTACTTCGCCATCCCAGGTCAGAACGAATGGAAGCTGTCGAAGGATGCGGCCTACGTGCACTACGTCGCGAACGAAACCATTGGCGGCCTGGAGTTCGACTGGGTGCCGGAAGTCGGCGACGTTCCGCTGGTGTGCGACATGTCCTCGGACATCCTCTCGCGGCCTATCGATGTGTCCAAGTACGGCATGATCTATGCCGGCGCGCAGAAGAACATCGGTCCAAGTGGCATCCTGGTTAACATCGTTCGTGAAGACCTGCTGGGCCGCGCCCGTTCGCTGTGCCCGACCATGCTCAACTACAAGGTCGCAGCCGACAACGGATCGATGTACAACACCCCGCCGGCGTTCTCCTGGTACCTGTCCGGCCTGGTATTCGAGTGGCTGAAAGAGCAGGGCGGTGTCGCCGCCATGGGCAAGCTCAACGAAGAGAAGAAGCGCACCCTGTACGACTTCATTGACGCCAGCGGCCTGTATAGCAACCCCATCAATCCAAGCGACCGCTCGTGGATGAACGTGCCGTTCCGCCTGGCTGACGACCGTCTGGACAAACCATTCCTGGCCGGTGCCGACGCGCGCGGCCTGTTGAACCTCAAGGGCCACCGTTCGGTGGGTGGCATGCGCGCCTCCATCTATAACGCTGTCGACATCCACGCGATCAATGCGCTGGTTGCCTACATGGCAGAGTTCGAAAAGGAACACGGCTAATGTCTGAACAAGAGCTCAAGGCCCTGCGTGTACGCATTGACAGCCTGGATGAGAAAGTCCTGGAGCTGATCAGTGAACGTGCGCGGTGCGCCCAGGAAGTGGCACGGGTGAAGATGGCGTCCCTCGCTGAAGGCGAAGTGCCGGTGTTCTACCGCCCCGAGCGTGAAGCTCAGGTGCTCAAACGCGTGATGGAGCGTAACAAGGGGCCGCTGGGCAACGAAGAGATGGCGCGGTTGTTCCGTGAAATCATGTCGTCGTGCCTGGCGCTTGAGCAGCCGCTGAAGGTTGCTTATCTCGGTCCTGAGGGTACGTTTACCCAGGCGGCGGCCATGAAGCACTTCGGCCACGCTGTGATCAGCAAGCCGATGGCGGCCATCGACGAAGTGTTCCGTGAAGTGGCGGCCGGTGCGGTGAATTTTGGCGTGGTGCCAGTGGAAAACTCCACTGAAGGCGCGGTCAACCACACCCTGGACAGCTTCCTTGAGCACGACATGGTGATCTGCGGCGAAGTCGAGCTGCGTATCCACCATCACCTGCTGGTGGGCGAGAACACCAAGACCGACAGCATCAGCCGCATCTATTCCCACGCCCAGTCCCTGGCCCAGTGCCGAAAGTGGCTGGATGCCCACTACCCGAATGTCGAGCGCGTGGCGGTATCCAGCAACGCCGAAGCGGCCAAGCGTGTCAAAGGTGAGTGGAACTCGGCGGCGATTGCCGGTGATATGGCCGCAGGTCTTTATGGCTTGACGCGTCTAGCCGAAAAAATCGAGGACCGTCCGGACAACTCCACGCGCTTCCTGATGATCGGCAGCCAGGAAGTGCCGCCGACCGGCGACGACAAGACTTCGATCATCGTCTCGATGAGCAACAAGCCTGGCGCGCTGCATGAACTGCTGGTGCCGTTTCACGACAACGGGATTGACCTGACGCGCATCGAGACTCGTCCTTCGCGCAGCGGTAAATGGACGTACGTGTTCTTTATCGATTTCATCGGCCATCACCGCGACCCGCTGGTCAAAGGTGTGCTGGAGAAAATCAGTCAAGAGGCCGTGGCGCTCAAGGTGCTGGGCTCTTACCCGAAAGCGGTTTTGTGAGGCGTTAACATGAGTGGCAACTTCCTCGCCCTGGCTCAGCCGGGCGTGCAACAACTGTCGCCTTACGTTCCGGGCAAGCCTGTGGACGAGCTGGCGCGTGAGTTGAACCTGGATCCGTCGAAGATCGTCAAGCTGGCGAGCAACGAGAACCCGCTGGGCCCTAGCCCCAAAGTGCTGGCGGCGATTCGTGAGGAACTGGCCGAGCTGACCCGTTACCCGGATGGCAACGGCTTCGCCCTGAAGTCGTTGTTGGCGGAAAAGTGCCGGGTCGATCTGAACCAAGTGACCCTGGGTAACGGCTCCAATGACATCCTTGAGCTGGTCGGTCGCGCTTACTTGGCGCCAGGCCTGAATGCGGTGTTCAGTGAACATGCGTTCGCGGTTTACCCGATTGTCACTCAAGCCGTCGGTGCTGATGCGCGCGTGATTCCTGCCAAGGATTGGGGGCATGACTTGCCAGCGATGCTGGCAGCAATCGACGCCCAGACCCGCGTCGTGTTCATCGCCAATCCGAATAACCCGACGGGTACCTGGTTCGATGAGCAGGCGCTCAACGAATTCCTGCAGGATGTGCCCGAGCACGTGCTGGTCGTGCTGGACGAGGCCTACATCGAATACGCAGAAGGCAGCGACCTGCCGGACGGCCTGGATTTCCTGGCGGCGTATCCGAACCTGCTGGTGTCGCGCACTTTCTCCAAGGCTTACGGCCTTGCTTCGCTGCGGGTTGGCTATGGTCTGTCCACGGCGGTGGTAGCTGACGTGCTGAACCGAGTACGCCAACCGTTCAACGTCAACAGCCTCGCCTTGGCGGCGGCTTGTGCGGCGGTGAAGGATGCCGAGTACCTGGAAGAAGGTCGGCGCATCAACGAAAACGGCATGCTGCAGTTGCAGGAAGGCTTGCGTGAGTTGGGCCTGGGCTGGATTCCGTCCAAGGGCAACTTTATTTGCGTCGACCTCGGCCAAGTGGCCGCGCCTGTTTTCCAGGGTCTGTTGCGCGAAGGTGTGATCGTGCGTCCGGTGGCTAACTACGGCATGCCCAACCACCTGCGCATCACCATCGGCTTGCCGGCTGAAAACAGCCGCTTCCTGGAAGCGCTGGCCAAGGTTCTGGCTCGTGGTTGATGTCACTGCATTGCAACCTGCTGTGCCTATGATCGGTCGCCTGGTGGTGGTCGGCCTGGGGTTGATCGGCGGCTCCTTCGCCAAAGGCCTGCGTGAAAGTGGGCTATGCGGTGAAGTGGTCGGCGTCGACCTGGACCCTCAATCGCGCAAGCTAGCGGTTGAGCTGGGCGTGGTGGACCGCTGTGAAGCGGACTTGGCGCTCGCGTGTCATGGCGCGGATGTGATCCAGCTAGCGGTACCGATCCTGGCCATGGAGAAGTTGCTGGCGTTGTTGGCGGGTATGGACTTGGGGCAGGCGATTCTCACGGATGTCGGCAGTGCCAAAGGCAATGTGGTGCGCGCGGCGCAACTTGCATTTGGCGGGATGCCCGCGCGCTTCGTACCGGGCCACCCGATTGCAGGTTCCGAGCAGAGCGGGGTGGAGGCGTCCAATGCGCAGTTGTTCCGTCGGCATAAAGTGATCCTGACGCCGTCGGAGCAAACCGATCCCGCTGCGTTGGCGGTGGTGGATCGTCTGTGGCGTGAGTTGGGGGCGGACGTCGAGCATATGCAAGTCGAGCGCCATGACGAAGTGCTAGCGGCAACCAGTCATTTACCGCATTTGCTGGCATTTGGTCTGGTGGACTCTTTGGCCAAGCGCAATGAGAACTTGGATATTTTCCGCTACGCAGCCGGTGGTTTCCGCGATTTCACGCGAATTGCCGGCAGCGACCCGGTGATGTGGCACGACATCTTTCTCGCCAATCGCGAAGCGGTGTTGCGTACTCTGGACACTTTCCGCAGTGATCTCGACGCCCTGCGCGATGCAGTGGATGCGGGTGATGGTCATCAATTGTTGGGCGTGTTCACCCGTGCGCGGGTGGCGCGTGAGCATTTCAGCAAGATCCTGGCGCGCCGGGCCTATGTGGAAACCGCTGTGAACGCCGACGAGTTGACCTTTGTCGCCAACCCGGGTGGCCGCCTGAGCGGGCGCATCCGTGTGCCGGGCGATAAGTCGATTTCTCATCGGTCAATCATGTTGGGCTCATTGGCCGACGGCGTGACCGAGGTCGAAGGCTTCCTTGAGGGCGAAGATGCTCTGGCGACCTTGCAGGCGTTTCGTGACATGGGAGTGGTCATTGAAGGTCCGCACCATGGGCGCGTGACCATTCATGGCGTGGGCTTGAATGGCTTGAAGCCGGCGCCGGGGCCGATTTACCTGGGGAACTCGGGCACGTCCATGCGGCTGTTGTCCGGCTTGCTGGCAGCGCAAAGCTTTGACAGCGTGTTGACTGGCGATGCGTCGTTGTCCAAGCGCCCAATGAGCCGCGTGGCCAAGCCGCTGCGGGAGATGGGCGCAGTGATCGAAACCGGGCCGCAAGGACGTCCACCGCTGACCATTCGTGGTGGGCAGTCGCTCAAAGGTTTGGACTATGTGTTGCCGATGGCCAGCGCCCAGGTCAAATCCTGTTTGTTGCTGGCCGGGCTATACGCCAAAGGCAAGACCGCAGTGACCGAGCCAGCACCTACGCGCGATCATACCGAGCGCATGTTGCGAGGTTTTGGCTATCCCGTGAGGGTGCAGGGTGCTACCGCAGCGGTTGAGTCGGGTCATACGCTGACTGCTACCCGTATTGAGGTGCCGGGGGATATTTCCTCGGCGGCGTTTTTTATGGTGGCTGCGTCGATTGCCGAGGGTTCCGAGTTATTGCTGGAACATGTCGGCATCAACCCTACCCGTACCGGGGTGATTGATATCCTGCGGCTGATGGGGGCAGATATCAGTCTGGAGCACCAGCGCGAAGTCGGTGGAGAACCTGTCGCAGACCTGCGTGTGCGTGCTGCCGTTCTGAAGGGGATCGAGATCCCAGAAGCGCTCGTGCCGTTGGCCATTGATGAGTTTCCGGTGTTGTTTATTGCGGCGGCCTGCGCTGAAGGTCGGACCGTTTTGCGTGGGGCTCAGGAGTTGCGCGTGAAGGAGTCCGACCGTATCCAGGTGATGGCCGACGGTCTGCTCACGCTAGGCGTGAAGTGTGAAGCTACCCCTGATGGGATTATCATTGACGGTGGCCTGATGGGCGGTGGTGAAGTCCATGCCCATGGTGATCACCGGATTGCCATGGCGTTCAGCGTAGCGTCCCTGCGGGCGACTGCGCCGATCCGTATCCGCGACTGCGCCAATGTTGCTACGTCCTTTCCGAATTTTCTTACACTGTGTGCCCAAGTCGGCATCCGTGTTGCCCAAGAGGCTCAATTGTGAATATCAAAGCACCGGTGATTACCATCGACGGGCCAAGCGGCTCGGGCAAAGGCACCATCGCCGGCATCCTGGCCAAGCGCCTGGGTTGGTGTCTGCTGGATTCCGGCGCGCTGTACCGGTTGCTGGCGTTTGCCGCACGCAACCATGGCGTAGACCTGACCAATGAAGAGTCCCTGAAGCTGCTGGCGGCGCACCTAGATGTGCAGTTCGTCGGTGCGACGGAAGGTCATCCCCAGCGCATCATCCTGGAAGGGGATGATGTGACGGATGATTTGCGCAACGAGCAAGTCGGTTCCTGGGCATCCCAGGTTGCCGCGCTCCCAGCTGTGCGTGACGCGTTGCTGCAGCGTCAGCGGGCTTTTCAGGAGCCGCCGGGCCTTGTGGCCGATGGTCGCGACATGGGTACCGTAGTGTTTCCCGAGGCACCGCTGAAGATTTTCCTGACGGCCAGCGCCGAGGAACGAGCTCGCCGCCGCTACTTGCAGTTGAAGGGCAAAGTCGATGGTGTTAGTCTGTCGAGTCTGCTAGATGAGATCCGTGCACGCGATGAGCGTGATACCCAGCGTGCAGTAGCCCCGCTAAAGCCGGCGGCTGATGCCATACAGTTGGATTCCACGGAGTTGTCCATCGAGCAGGTGCTGGAACGCATCTTGAGTGAAATCGCCATTCGCGATATCGCCGGGTGATCAAGAAGGCCGCAGGGGACCAGTCATAGTCCTGCGGTGGCTTCTTTTAACTGAA
>NZ_NKIG01000041.1:0-43485 GCF_002255865.1 Pseudomonas sp. PGPPP1
CCTTTGGCGTGGCCTTCGAAATTCCGGTGGCCGTGGTACTGCTGGTGTGGATCGGCGTGGTCGACGTGAAGTACCTGAAGAAGATCCGCCCGTACGTGATCATCGGCTGCTTCGTGGTCGGCATGATCCTGACGCCGCCAGACATCTTCTCGCAGACCCTGCTGGCCGTGCCGATGTGGATGCTGTTCGAGATCGGCATCCTGTTCAGCGGCTTGATCAGCAAGCGCGGCGACCATCCGGACGACCAACCCGAAGACGACCAACCGCCAGCGACCCAGCCGTGAACCTGCTGCTGCTGGAGGAGGCCGACTTTATCGCGGCCGACCGGGTGGTGCTGCGTGATCGGCGCCTGGTGCATATGCAGGAAGTCCACCGCGCCGCCGTAGGCGACAGCCTGCGGGTCGGGCGCATCGGCGGGCTGATGGGCAATGCCCAACTGCTGCGCCTGGACGCCGGCGAAGCCGAACTGCAAGTGAGCTTCGACCAGCCACCGCCGGCCAAACTGCCCCTGACCCTGCTGCTGGCCCTGCCCCGCCCGAAAATGCTGCGCCGGGTGCTGCAAACCGTAGCAGCCATGGGCGTGCCCAAGGTGGTACTGGTCAACAGCTACCGGGTCGAGAAGAGCTTCTGGCAAACCCCGTTTCTGGAGCTCGAGGCGATTCGCGAGCAACTGATCCTTGGCCTGGAACAGGCACGAGACACCGTGCTACCCGAAATCATCATCGAAAAACGCTTCAAACCGTTCGTCGAAGACCGACTGCCGGCGATGGTTGACGGCACCCTGGGCTTAATCGGACACCCGGGCGATTACCCATCCTGCCCACGAGGGCTGGATGAGCCGGTGACCCTGGCGATTGGCCCCGAAGGCGGCTGGATTCCCTACGAGGTCGATCTACTGGCCAAGGCTGGCATGCAGCCTGTACAGCTCGGCGCACGCATCCTGCGGGTCGAAACCGCCGTCACCGCCCTGCTCGCCCGGCTCTTCTAGCCACAACGCCCTTTGTAGTGAGCGGGCTTGCCCCGCGCTTCGATTTACCAGGCACCCCACATGTACCTGACACACCGCAGCGCGGGGCAAGCCCGCTCACTACAAGCGGCTCATTCGCTACAGAATTGCTGACACATGCCGATACGCTCTGAATAAGTCCAAGCCTTGTTCCAGGGGAGATTGCAGCATGTATCGTTGGTTAGCCGAAAAGCTGGGAAATGTCAGCGTCAAATCCAAGCTGGGCATAGGTTTTGGCCTGGTCTTGCTGCTCACGCTCATGATCACCTTCACCGGTTGGACCGGCCTGGGTGACGTGATCAGCCGTGGTGACAAACTGGGCTTTATCTCCAGCCTCAACGGGCTGACCAAGGACTTGCGCCTGGCACGCCTGGATTTCGAAATGCGCCGAGGTGAACAAGGTACGAGCGCTGTCAACGATCTGATTACCCAACTGGACAACGGGCTCAAAACTGCTGCAGACCTGATCGAACAACCTGACGACAAGGCCCTGGTAGAACAGCAACAGGACGCCTTGAACCAGTACAAAAAAGCGTTCGCCGCGACGGTTCAGGCCGGGCTAAAACGCGAAGGCGCGCGCAGCAGGCTCGGCGACACCGCCGACAACGCCGTAGCCAAGACCAACGACATCGAAAAAAGCCTCCTGCAAGGTGACAGCGTCAGCCAATTCAACAGCGTGGTCGACCTGAGCAAACTGATCCAGCAAGCGCGGTTCCAGGTACGCGGCTACACCTACAGCGGCAAGGTCGAGGCCGAGCAGCCCGCGTTGGACGCCATCGACAATGCCCTGAAGAAGATCACCGAACTCGAAGGCCAACTGCCAGCGCACTACCAAGCCAACCTGCAAGAGGCCAGCACCTCGCTGCAAGCCTACCGAGCAGCGGTCAGCCAGTACCGTGACTCCCAAGTGGCAACTGCGGCAGCCTTGAAAATCATGATCGAACAAGGCGATCTCCTGCTGGGTCACAGCAACAAACTCACCGCCTCGCAAACCGTGGTGCGAGACACCGATGCCGCGCAGGCCAAGCAACTGCTGCTGCTCGCCACTGCGCTGGCGTTGATCTTCGGCATGGTCGCCGCCTGGGCCATCACCCGTCAGATCACCATCCCGCTGAACCAAACCCTCAAGGTTGCGGAACGTGTGGCCTCTGGTGACCTGAGCCACAACCTCAACTCGACTCGCCAGGACGAACTGGGCCAACTGCAACGTGCAATGCAGAGCATGAGCGTGGGCCTGCGTGAACTGATCGGCGGCATCAGCGACGGCGTGACCCAGATCGCCAGCGCTGCCGAGCAACTGTCAGCCGTGACCGAGCAAACCAGTGCTGGCGTGAACAGCCAAAAGGTCGAGACCGACCAGGTTGCCACCGCCATGAACGAGATGGCTGCGACAGTTCAGGAAGTCGCGCGCAACGCTGAGGAAGCGTCCGAAGCAGCAGTCGCCGCCGACCAGCAGGCCCGTGAAGGCGACAAGGTGGTCGGCGAAGCCATCGCCCAAATCGAACGGCTGGCCACCGAAGTCGGCAACTCTACGGTCGCCATGGGCGATCTGCAGCGCGAAAGCGACAAGATTGGCAGCGTGCTCGACGTGATCAAGTCCGTGGCCCAGCAAACCAACCTGCTGGCCCTCAACGCTGCCATCGAAGCCGCACGGGCGGGTGAGGCCGGGCGCGGCTTCGCAGTGGTGGCCGATGAAGTGCGCAGCCTGGCCCAGCGCACCCAGAAGTCCACGGAAGAAATCGAGGAACTGATCGTCGGCCTGCAAAGCGGCACCCAGCAGGTAGCAGCCATCATGGACAATAGCCGCAGCCTCACCGACAGCAGTGTCGAGCTGACCCGCCGTGCAGGCAATGCGCTGGGCAATATCACCCGGACGGTCTCGACCATCCAGGCGATGAATTCGCAGATCGCCACTGCCGCAGAGCAACAAAGCGCTGTGGCGGAAGAGATCAACCGAAGCGTGCTGAACGTGCGCGACGTATCAGAACAGACGTCGTCTGCCAGCGAGGAGACCGCCGCGTCCAGTGCTGAGCTGGCACGCCTAGGTATTTATCTGCAAACCCTGGTAGGACGCTTCCGCATCTAAGCCGTGCCGTGTGGCGGCCCACAGAGGCCGTCACACGTTATGAAATTTCCTACGACATTATCAGCCCAGCAGTACCCCAAATCGATTTAGCGTTTGCGTTGCGAAACGCTTCTTCGGATTTGGAGGTTTACCATGTTTCCTCGGCTGACCCGTTTACTGGTCGATGCCAGCGTGCGCCTCAAGCTCGCGCTAGGCTTTGGCCAAGTGCTGACCCTCAGCCTCATTATCGCGGTGACAGGCTGGCAAGCGCTGAATACCGTGCTTTTCCGCTCAAGCAACTTGAGCACATTGGGTCAACTGACGGCGGCTGCAGAGGCAATGCGCGCTGACCGTATTGTGTACCGCACCCTCACCGACACTGCCAGCCTGGGCAAAATGGCGCTACACGTTGAAACAATCGATCAGCACCTCAACTACCTGGCAACGCATCTGATAGATCCGATCGACCGTCAACGCATCAAGGATGCTGAACGCCTGGTCATGGATTTCAAAGCTGCCTTGGTGGCGTTACCCCCTTTGATCGAGCAGCGCGAAAACAGTCGCCCGGCACTGCATAAAACAGCGCTTCAAACCAGCGACTCACTCGCCAAGCTCGCCAGTGAGCTGCCTGACCAAGATGACCGCAAAGCCTTGGGCGCCATCGAGACCCTGCGCCAAACCATGGAGCAGGCGGCGAATCAGGCCCAGAGCCCCGCCTGGGCGGCCGAATCACTGCAGGCTTATGCCGACGCAGCCAGCAAGACCCTTGACGCCCTGGACGCCGCCCAAACCGCTGTCATGAGCCTGCCGGTTGATTCTTCCCTGCTCCAAACCGACCTGACGAACTACCGCGAGAACTTGATCAAGCTCAAGGATGCCCAAGTCGTTACCGAAACGGCGCAAAACCGCTTTGAACAACAACTCAACCAGTTGCTTGAGCACAGCGACCAAGTGAGCCTAAGCCAGATGGCCAAACGCGACCGCGAAGCAGAGCAAACCCGCACATTGCTCATCGGCGTCACGGTTGCGGCCTTGGTGCTGGGCACCCTGGCGGCTTGGTGGATCGCCCGTCAGATCGTAGTGCCGTTGCGCCAGACATTAGCCGCTGCAAACCGCATCGCCGAGGGGGATCTTGGCGAAAGCACCGTAGTAGAGCGCCACGATGAATTGGGCCAGTTGCAGCAAAGTATCGGGCAAATGGCGCGCAACCTGCGCCATTTGATCAGCGGTATCGGCGACTGCGCCCGGCAGATCGCCGGTGCTGCCACGCAACTGTCGACGGTCACCGAAAAAACACGCGACGGAATCAATCACCAGAAAGAGGAAACCGACCAGGTCGCCACAGCGATGAACGAAATGCTCGCCACTGCTCAGGAGGTCGCCCGACATGCCGAGCGGGCGTCCGTTGCCGCTGCCGAGGCCGACCGCCAGGCCAGCGAAGGTGACAGAGTGGTCACAAAAGCCGTCGAGCAAATCAGCGAGCTCGCCTGCGAAATGGCCCAGTCCAGCCAGGCAATGAGTGCATTGCAGCAAGAGAGCGCGAAAATCGGCAGTGTGCTGGACGTGATCAAATCAGTGTCCCAGCAGACCAACATGCTGGCACTGAATGCCGCGATCGAAGCCGCACGCGCGGGTAGCGCCGGAGAGGGTTTTGCCGTGGTGGCCGACGAGGTGCGTAGCTTGGCGAAACGTACCCAGGAGTCAGCCGAGGAAATCGAACTATTGATACTTGGCCTGCACAGCGGTACTCAGGCAGTCGTCAAGGTCATGGACAGCAGCCGAAGCCTTACGGATTACAGCGTGAACCTCACCCACGACGCCGGAGAGGCGTTGGCCGCCATTGCTCGCACCGTGGCGATCATCCAGGAGATGAACCCGCAAATCGCCGCCGCTGCCGAGGAACAGAGCGCGGTGGCCGAAGAGATCAATCGCAGCGTGTTGAAGGTGCGCGATGTGTCAGAACAAACCGCCGCCGCCAGTGAAGACACGGCGGCGGCAAGCATTCATCTGACCCGACTGAGCCTGGACCTGCAGGCGCTGGTAGGTAAGTTCAGGTTATAGGACCTGACGCAGGAAGGCTTGGGCACGCGGGTCTTTCGGGGCATCGAAGAACGCGGCTGGAGCCGCGTCTTCCAGCAGTTTGCCATGATCGAAGAACAGCACCCGGTCAGCCACTTCACGGGCAAAGCCCATTTCGTGGGTGACGCACACCATGGTCATGCCTTCCAGGGCCAGGGTCTTCATCACATCCAGCACTTCGCCAACCATTTCAGGATCGAGCGCTGAGGTGGGCTCATCGAACAGCATCACCTTGGGTTCCATCGCCAGGGCGCGCGCAATCGCGACTCGTTGCTGCTGGCCACCAGAGAGGCGTGATGGAAACTCGTTGGCTTTCTGTGCAATACCGACCTTTTCCAGCAGTGCCAGGGCCTTGGCCTCGCGCTCTTTCTTGCCGCGCTTGCGCACGACTTTTTGTGCCAGGCACAGGTTCTCCAGCACGGTCATGTGGGGAAACAGGTTGAAGTGCTGGAACACCATGCCGACTTCGCGGCGATAGGCATTCACGTCGGTTTTCGGGTCGGCCAGTTGCAGGCCGTCGATGCTCACCGACCCCGAATCAAACTCCTCCAGGCCATTGAGGCAGCGCAGGAAGGTGGACTTGCCGGAGCCGGACGGGCCAATCACCACCAGCACTTCGCCCTTGGCCACCTGGGTGGTGACATGGTCGACCGCGCGCACGACATGGCCACGGGTGTCGAAGACTTTTACCAGATCGCGGACTTCAATCACTTTGCGCGAGCCTCCGCTCAAGCCGGCTGGCCATTTTCGACAGCGGCAGGTTAATCAGCAGGTACAGGCCTGCCACACAGAACAGGATCTCGAACGGCGAGAACGAGGTGGTGATCACTTCACGACCGCTCTTGAGCAGTTCGGTAATCGCGATCACCGAGACCAGCGAGGTGTCTTTCACCAGGCTGATGAATTGACCCGCCAGCGGTGGCAGCACGCGCTTGAACGCTTGCGGTAGTACCACATGGCGCATCGACTGGCTGGCGCTCAGGCCCAGGGAACGAGCGGCTTCGTTCTGGCCACGGGTGATGGACTGCACACCGGCCCGCACGATTTCCGCCACATAGGCACCGGTAAACAACGACAGCGCGGCGATCCCGGCGAATTCCCGGGACAGGTTGAGCACCGTGCCAATAAAGAAATAGAAAATGAAGATCTGCACCAACAGCGGCGTACCGCGCACCAGTTCGACGTAGATCGTCGACAGGTCCCGTAGCGTCGGGTTGCTGGAAAGGCGACACAAGCCGGTCGCCAGGCCGATTGCCAGGCCCAGGATGCCGGACACCACCGACAGCCACAGCGTGGTCCACAGGCCCCACATCAACGGCCCCAGCGCCCAGTGCCGGGTTACGCCGATCACGTCACCTTCGGCCACGTCATCGCCGCGTGCCACTTGCAGGCTGTTGTCGGCCACAGTCAGCTTTTGCTCGGCACCCGCATCATTGCGCAGGGTCACTTCGGCGACGTCGCCTTTGCGCACCAACTCGACCACAGTGGAGATATCCGCCGCACGCTGGGAGGTTTCAGCCTGGTAGGCGAAGTACTGCGGCACGCGGTTCCAGCGCCACTCGTAGGACATCAACGAGGTGGCGTAGTACAAGGCGCCAGCCAGGCCGACCAGCACGACCACGGTCAGCAGGTGCCAGGGCCATTGGGCTTTTTTCTGTTTCATTACTCAACATCCAAAAAAATCGAAGGCAAGCGCCTTTGTGTAGTGAGCGGGCTTGCCCCGCGCTGGGTGGCGAAGCCACCCTAAACCCAGGCACTGCGGTGTATCAGGTAGACCGAGCTGAATGGATTTGGGGCGGCTTCGCCACCCAGCGCGGGGCAAGCCCGCTCACCACAAGCCAGCCTTACTCCATGTCCTTGAGCCACTCGGAGCTCTTGAACCACTTGTCATGGATGCGATCGTAGGTGCCGTCGTTACGGATCTGGTGCAGGAAGTTGTTGATGAAGTTGATGCTGTCGTAATCGCCTTTTTTCAGGCCGAACGCCAAGGGTTCAAAGGTGAAGGGTTCTTCGAGGAACACCAGCTTGCCGTTGCCGACTTTCTTCTCGGCAACCACGTTGTACGGCGCGTCATACACGAAGGCATCGGCCTTGCCGTTGACCACGTCCAGCACGCCTTCCTGTTCGTTGTCGTAGCCATGGTACTTGGCTTTGGAGATCAGCTTTTTAGCGACCATCTCACCGGTGGTACCCAGCTTGGAGGTCAGGCGGTATTTCTCGTCGTTCAGGTCTTTATAGGACTTGATGGTGCCTTCCAGGTCCTTGCGAATCAGCAGGGTCTGGCCAACCACGATGAAGGGTTCGCTGAAATTCAGGCGCAGGTTGCGCTCCTGGGTCAGGGTCATGCCGCTGCCGATCATGTCGAACTTGCCAGTGAGGAAGGCCGGAATGATGCCGTCGTAACCGGTGGAGACCAGCTCCAGCTTGACGCCCATGGATTTGGCCATGGCCTTGAGGATGTCGACTTCGAAGCCGATGATTTCACCGCGCTTGTCTGTCATTTCGAACGGCATGTAGGTCGGATCCATGCCGACTTTCAGCGTGCCGCGCTTGACCGCATCATCGATGGCACCGGCCTGGGCCGCATTGGCCGCGACCAGCGCGGTGACGCCTAGCAGCAGCATCGAAAGATACTTTTTCATCATCAAGTCCCCTGAACGATTCTTATAAGGTCGGCGCGCAAAAGGGCTGCACCATTTCGGGGTGCGATCCTAACCCACTCGTCTCCTGTCACAAAGGTTTCACCGGCATTTGTTGTCGGCGTATGTCGGAAAAGCCCCACAACGGAGCAACAAAGCGCAGGAGTAGACACTTGCGTGGGCCGTGCGCCCGATTGACTGATATGTAAGCAGTTATGAATTTCAGTCCATTTCCGCCATCCAGGCTGTGTCCTTGAACCACTTGTCGTGGAGTCGATCGTAGGTCCCGTCTTGAGCGATCTGGTTAAGGAAATGGTTGATCCAGTTGAGGCTGTCGTAATCCCCTTTTGCCAGTCCGAACGCCAGGGGTTCAAAGGTAAACGGCTGCTCCAGCATCAATAACCCACTGTTTTCGGGTCGGCTCACGGCGATCAGGTTATAGGGGGCGTCATAGACAAAGGCATCGGCCTTGCCTTCCACCAACTGACGCACACCCTCTTCCGGCGTGGCAAAGCTGCTCACGCGAGCGGCACCCAGAAACCGCTGGGCCGCTGCCTGCCCGGTAGTGCCCTGGATAGTTGCAATACGGTAGGTGGCGTCGTCCAAGTCTTCGATACTGGCGACCTTGCCGGCCAGGCTGGGATGCAGCAACACGGTCTGGCCTACAACAATAAAGGAGTCGCTGAAATTCAACTTGAGATTGCGCTCTTGCGTCACGGTCATGCCGCTGCCGATAAAGTCGTATTTCTTCGCCATGAGCCCTGGCAACAGCTCGGTGTAAGGCACTGCTACCATCTCAAGTTCTACGCCCAGTGCGCGACTCATGACCCGTAGCAAATCGACTTCAAAGCCAACGATGCGACCCTGCTTGTCCGTCATTTCGAAGGGTACGTAGGTCGGCGTGGTACCGACCTTCAGTACACCGCGCTGGACAGCATCGTCGAGCGCGCCCGCCTGGGTTGGGCCACCGTAAAGCCATACGACAGCGCTAAACAGCAATGCCGAACCATACCGTTTGATCATGAATTCCCCCGTGGTGAGTCAGATTGGGGGGGCGATGCTACTCCTGCCGCAGGCACGGCAGAACGCTTCGAACAAAGGTCTTTTGTTTCGAAATAACAATAAGTTAAGTCTGATAGGAAGAGTTAGGAAGCGCTGTAGGACCAGCGTTCGAATGCCCCCGAGGAGAACCCTCGGGGGCGTCTGAATCAGGCCGGTTGGGCCTGGGAGGACAGCGGCTGCAGCGGCAGTAATGGCGCGTGCGGGTCGGACTTGATCGAATCACGCCAAGCGGCGAGCCACTCGACATGCCCTTCGCTCCAGACCTGCTCGTGCAGGCGAGCCAGAGCGACTGGATCACTGAGCAAGGCCAGGCGTTCGCTGTTGTTGAGGCCGGCAGGGCCGACTTTCAACGCATGACGAACACGCTCGACGCGCAGATACTCGATCGGCTCCGCCTCACGGTGACGCGAGGTCGCCAGGGCGCAGGCCAGGGCGTTCTGCTGCGGGTCGACCACCGACCGCACGAAGCCGTCATTGAGCGCATGCCAACGGTTTTCGTGGGTGTACTTCTCGGTGGAGAGCAACGCTTGCGGCGGGTTGTATTCCTCAGGGATCAGGAACAGGCTCTCGTCGCGGGACTTGAGGCCCAGCTTGACCCGACTGGAGATCACCGACACCGGGATCGACAGCATCAACGAGCCCACGATGGGCACCAGCCACCACAGGAAGCTTGGGTTCAACCACACCACCAGCAGCGCCCACAAGAAGCCCAGCACAGTTTGCGGACCGTGGCGCTTGACCGCTTCGCTCCATGGCGTCGAGTCGTCGTCACGCTGCGGCGAGTTCCAGGTAGCGGCCCAGCCGAGGAACGCGGCGAGCACGAAACGGGTGTGGAAAATCATCCGCACCGGCGCCAGCAGCATGGAGAACAACATCTCCAGCAGCATCGACAAGGTCACCTTGAACTTGCCGCCGAACTCTTTCGCACCCTTGGCCCAGATCAGGATGATACTCAGCAGCTTGGGCAAGAACAGCAACACGATCGTGGTGGAGAACAGCGCCACCGCCTTGTCCGGATGCCATTGCGGCCACAGCGGGTACAACTGGCGCGGGGCCATGAAGTACTGCGGCTCCATCAGGGTGTTCACCGCCAGCAAAGCCGTGGACAACACCAGGAACAGGAACCACAACGGTGCCGACAAGTAAGACATCACGCCGGTCAGGAACACCGCGCGGTGCACCGGGTGCATGCCTTTTACCAGGAACAGGCGGAAGTTCATCAGGTTGCCGTGGCACCAGCGACGGTCACGCTTGAGTTCGTCCAACAGGTTCGGCGGCAGTTCTTCGTAGCTGCCCGGCAAGTCGTAGGCAATCCACACGCCCCAGCCGGCACGGCGCATCAGCGCGGCTTCGACGAAGTCGTGGGACAGGATGGCACCGGCGAACGCACCTTTACCCGGCAACGGCGCCAGGGCGCAGTGCTCGATAAACGGCTTCATGCGGATGATCGCGTTGTGACCCCAATAGTGGGATTCACCCAACTGCCAGAAGTGCAGGCCGGCGGTAAACAGCGGGCCGTACACACGGGTGGCGAACTGCTGCATGCGCGCATACAGAGTGTCCATGCCCGACGCACGTGGCGCGGTCTGGATGATCCCGGCATCCGGCGTGGCTTCCATCAGGCGCACCAGGCTGGTCAGGCATTCGCCGCTCATCACGCTGTCGGCGTCGAGCACCACCATGTACTTGTATTCACCGCCCCAGCGACGGCAGAAGTCGTCGAGGTTACCGCTCTTGCGCTTTACGCGACGGCGACGACGGCGGTAGAAGATCTTGCCAAAACCGCCGGCTTCGCGGCACACGTCGAGCCAGGCTTGCTGTTCGGCGATGCAGATGTCGGCGTCATTACTGTCGCTGAGCACGAAGAAATCGAAGCGGTCCAGGTCACCCGTGGCGGCTACCGATTCGAACGTAGCGCGCAGGCCGGCGAATACCCGGGGCACGTCTTCGTTGCAGATCGGCATGACCAGTGCGGTGCGGGCGTCTTTCGGAATTGGCTCGTCACCGGCACTTTTACCGGAGATGCGGTACTTATCGTGACCAGTGAGCAACTCAAGGAAACCCATCAACGCCGTCCAGAAACCGGCCGAGACCCAGCAGAACAAGATCCCGAACATGATCAGGATGCTGGTTTGCAGGGCGTAGGGCAGTACCTGGGTGGCGGTTTGCAACAGGGTCTGGTTGCGGATCTCGTCGAAGTCCACCAGCGACCAGCCCTGGTACGGCATGATGCCTTTCATGTACCAGCCAGCAACGATGGTCTGGCCAAGCATCAGCACCAGCAGGATGTAACGACGAATCGAACCCACCGTACGCCAGCGTGCGGCGGGCAGGACCCGTTCGTCCTTCGGCGGCTTTGGCGGGTTGGTACGCCCGGTCATCCGGCGCCAGCCGCGGACCAGGATATTAGTGCGCCAAGGCTCAGGCACGACCTTGGTACGCCGAATCGGCGGCGTGGCCTTGAGGCACACGCGACCGCTGGCATCGAGCGCGAGCATTTCGGCGTCTTGCAGTTCTTCCGCGGTGCTCAAGGTCAAGCGGCGGCCAACCGACGCTTGGGCAGCGTCGACGGGCGCGTCGAAAGTCTTCGAGGACAAACGTTCGTGCAACTCGGTGAAGGATGTGCAGCCCGCCAGTTCGGCGCGCTGCTCAGCGGTCATCGGTAGATGCGCCAGGTACTCGGACAGAGTTTCTGGCTGGACTTGAGAATTACTCATCGGCAGGCAACTGATAGCTCCAGGTTTCGGTCAGGACTTGTTCGGTCTTTTCCGGCTCCGGTGTGGCTGGGGCAGCTTCTGGCTGCTTGGCTTCCTTGTCCTTCGCGTCTTTCTTGGCCTGCTTCTCGTGCTGCTTGGCCAGCACTTTGTCAGCCTTGAGCACTTGGCTCGAGACCTTCTCAGGCTCAGGCTTCGGAATATCCTGGACCAGAGCAGCACGCATTTCGGTCGGCTTGCCTGCGTCCTTGATCTTCATGCGCAAGGTCAGGCGCCAGCCTTTGGTGTGCTCGTTGTAGCGCACGCTGTTTTCGACCACTTCGGCGTTGTCGCCAACACTGACTTGGCTACGCACCGGTGCGTCCGAAGGCAGGGCCTTGAGGGACGGGCCTTCGAAGTCCACGAGGTAAGCCACGCTGCCGTCTGGCTGACGGATCAGGTTGGACTGCTTCACGTCGCCAGTGGAACGCAGGGTCTGCTTGACCCAGGCGCTGTCGGCTGGATGCAGGGCTTTTTCGTCCATGGTCCAGTGCAGGCGGTAGGCGACGTCCAGCGGCTTGCCGACTTCCGGCAGCTCTGCTGGGCTCCAGAACGCAACGATGTTGTCGTTGGTTTCATCGGCCGTTGGAATTTCTACCAGGTTGACGGTGCCTTTGCCCCAGTCGCCCTCAGGCTCGATCCAGGCACTCGGACGCTTGTCGTAGTTGTCGTCCAGGTCTTCGTAGTGGCTGAAATCGCGACCGCGTTGCAACAGACCGAAACCACGTGGGTTTTCTACGGTGAAGTTGCTGACCGACAGGTGTTTAGGGTTGTTCAGCGGGCGCCAGATCCACTCGCCATTGCCGGCATGGATCGACAGGCCACTGGAATCGTGCAGCTCACGGCGGTAGTTCAGCACTTTGGAAGGCTGGTTCGCACCGAACAGATACATGCTGGTCAACGGGGCAACGCCCAGCTTGCTGACTTTGTCACGCAGGTACATCTGGGATTTGACGTCGACAATGGTGTCGGTGCCCGGGCGCAGAGTCAGGCGATAAGCGCCAGTTGCACGCGGCGAGTCCAGCAAGGCAAAGATCACCAGTTGCTTCTCACCCGGTTTTGGACGCTCGATCCAGAACTCGGTGAAGCGTGGGAATTCTTCGCCGGACGGCAATGCAGTGTCGATCGCCATGCCACGGGCGGACAGGCCATACGACTGGCCCTTGCCGACGACGCGGAAGTAGCTGGCGCCGAGCATGGTCATGATTTCGTCTTGCTTGTCGGCCTTGTTGATCGGGTACAGCACACGGAAACCGGCATATCCCAGTTGTTCGGTGGCTTTAGGATCGAATTTCACATCGCCAAAATCGAAACGGCTTGGGTCGTACTTGATTTCGTTGACGCTGTCGGCGGTGACTTCGTTGATTTTCACCGGCGTGTCGAAGTGCATGCCCTGGTGATAGAAGGACAACTTGAACGGCGTGTTCTGATCGGCCCACTCGGCTTTTTCGTTGCGGAAACGAATCTTCTGGTAGTCAGCGAACTTCATTTCGCGGAATTCGTTTGGCAGATTGCTGCGCGGAGCTTCGTATTTCTGCCCGGCCAGCTCTTTTGCCTTGGCCGACACATCATCCAGACTGAATGCCCACAGTTGACCCGCGCCGAACAGGCAAAACAGGGCGGAGCCCGTCACCAGTACGTTTCGTAACCGTTTGGCAGACAATTTTGGTGCATTACAGGGACTAACAATCACGAGCAACCCTCGCCGAAAACAGATCAAAAAACCAACGGCCAGCTATCTATATGCCAGGTTGGCGAGCATTGTTCCGACTCCCCTGGGGCAAAATGATTCCCCATTGGCTGTCGGACAAGTCTCTACCTAAGTCAAAAATGGACCAAACAACGCTGATCCCCGTAGCGCGCGATTATCTAGTAGCCCGCGAGACAACGCATCAGGGACAACGAAGTATTTGTAGCGAAACCCTGCGTTTTTAGGCATTAAAAGTCGTTTTTAATACAATCACGTCTGTAGGAGGAAGGTCACAGGGCCATCATTGACCAAATGCACCTGCATATCGGCGCCAAAACGCCCCGACGCCACCTTGCCATGCAATTGTTGCGCTTGTAACAACAAGTGGTCGAAAAGCGCCGCTCCCAGGGCCGGCGGGGCCGCTGTGGAGAAGCTTGGCCGTAGCCCGCTCTTGGTATCCGCCGCCAGCGTGAACTGCGACACCAGCAACAAACCGCCACTCACGTCCTTCAGCGACAGGTTCATCTTGCCCTCGTCGTCGCTGAACACCCGATAGTTAAGCAGCTTGTGCAGCAGTTTGTCGGCGCTCTCGGGGGTATCCGAAGGTTCAACCGCCACCAGCACCAGCAAACCCTGGTCAATCGCGCCGACGATTTCGCCCGCTACCTCGACGCGGGCGCCACGCACCCGTTGCAGCAGGCCCTTCATGCTTCTTCAGGCGGCAGGTCGAGCAAACGGCGGGCCATTTGGCTGGTCGCGCGCACCAAGGCATCGGTGATACCGGGTTCGGATGCCGCGTGGCCAGCCTCGCGGATCACCTGCAACTCGCTGTTGGGCCAAGCCTGGTGCAACTCCCAAGCGTTATCCAACGGGCAGATCATATCGTAGCGCCCGTGGATGATTACGCCAGGCAGATGGGCGATCTTGTGCATATCGCGAATCAGCTGGTTGGGCTCCAGGAAGGAATTGTTGGTGAAGTAGTGGCACTCGATCCGTGCGATGGACAGGGCGCGCTGCGGCTCGGAAAACCGCTCCACGTGCTGCGGGCTCGGGCACAGGCCCAACATGCGCCCCTCCCAACCGGACCAAGCCTTGGCCGCATGCATCTGGGCGATCTGGTCGTTGCCGGTGAGGCGCTTGTGGTAGGCCGCGACCATGTCATGGCGCTCGTCCAGGGGGATGGGCGCGAGGTAGTCCTGCCAATAATCCGGGAACAGGCGGCTGGCGCCTGCCTGGTAGAACCACTCGATATCCTGCGGGCGCGCCAGGAAGATGCCGCGCACGATCAAGCCATGCACACGCTCGGGATGGGTTTGCGCGTAGGCCAGTGCCAGCGTCGAGCCCCAGGAGCCGCCAAACAGCACCCACTTGTCGATGCCCAGGTGCTCACGGATGCGCTCCATATCGGCGACCAGGTCCCAGGTGGTGTTGTTCTCAAGACTGGCACGCGGTGTGGAGCGCCCGCAGCCACGTTGGTCGAAAGTGACGATGCGGTACAGGTTCGGATCGAAATAGCAGCGGCTCTGGGCGTCGCAACCGGCGCCAGGGCCTCCATGGATGAATACGACGGGCAAGCCTTCGGGGGAGCCACTTTCATCGACGTACAGGGTATGGGTGTCGTCGACGGCCAGATCGTGCCGGGCGTAGGGTTTGATCTGCGGGTACCAAGTCTGCATTGCGCGCTCCGTAGGGGGTCGGGTTCATCCCTGGGGGGACGTCGATTATTTTTGCCGTCTGGCACTATAAACCCGAATTGTGCAATGAGCATGTCCTTGAGTGCCTAGACCTGTGTCAGCCCTTCGCTCCTCAGGTAATCCAGCAGGTAGTCGTAGAGCCGGTCTACCTCCGGCACCTGGCGCCGCGCCCGCAGGCAACCGTGGACCAGGCCCTTGCCGGGGTAGAGCAACGTGGTCACGCCAGCCGCGTGCAGGCGTTCGGCGTAAAGCATGCCGTCATCACGCAGCGGGTCGAATTGGGCCACGGCGATAAAAGCCTTTGGCAGACCGCGGAAATCCTTGGCCAGCAACGGCATGGCGTAGGCCGACGGTTTCTCGGTGCCCAGCAGGTACAGCGCCAGGTAGCAGTCGGTGTCGGCGCTGCTGAGTAGCGGTGCATCCATGCAATCACGCCGCGATGGCAGATCCGCCGGACCACCCAGGCCTGGGTAGACCAGCACCTGGGCCCTCGGTAGCGGTTGCCCATCGTCCCGCAGCCCCAGGCACAACGCCGCCGCCAGGTTGCCGCCCGCACTGTCGCCCGCCACCACCAGGCGTTGCAGGTCGATGGCGTATGGCCCCTGCCCGGCCTGGATTGCCTGCCACACAGCGCGGCAATCGTTGTAGGCCGCCGGGAACGGGTATTCGGGGGCTAGCCGGTAGTCGATGGCGATGACCAGCACCTGCAAGGTATTGGCCAGCTCGAAACAGATGAAGTCGTGGGAGCCCAACCCGCCGACGACCCAGCCGCCGCCGTGCATATATAGAAGGCAGGGCCAGCCGTTGGGTGGCGTCGGAGTGGTGGGCAGGTAACTGCGGATGTTGACGCCGGCGAGGGAGCAGTCTTCGATTAGCAGACCCTCTGGGCGGGGTGGGGTGAATGCCTGGCACATACGGTCATAGTTCTGGCGTAAACCGGCCAGGGAGGAGTCGTCGCTGGTGAAGGATTCGGTTTTGGCTACAAAGGCACGCATTTGCGAAGAAATAGGGTATTCAGACATGCACGGATTTCCCTGCGATAAAGATTGAATGTGGGAGCTGGCTTGCCAGCTCCCACATTGCCCTTCTTTGTTCGACCTACCGTGTTCGGCTCAAGGTTTTAGGCTGGCCTGTACAGCTTCTACACCATCCTTACCATCAAACGCCGTGACCCCGGCCAACCAGCGCTGCAAGTCCTCCGGATGATCACGCAACCATTGCTTCGCCACGTCCTGGGGCGACTGGCGCTCCATGATCGGCACCATCAACTGGCTTTCCTGGGCGGCGGTAAACGTGAGGTTTTCCAGCAAGCGGTTGGCATTCGGGCAACGCTCGGCGAAGTCGGGCGCAGTCACCGTAGACACGGTGGCGCGGCCTTCGTCGGGACCGAATACGTCCTCACTGCCGGTGAGGTAGGCCATTTTCATATTGATGTTCATCGGGTGCGGGGTCCAACCGACGAACACCACGAACTCCTTGCGGTTCACCGCCCGCTGCACCGCTGCCAACATGCCCGCCTCACCGGAGGCCACCAACTTGAAGCCGCCGAGGCCGAAGTGGTTGGTGTCGATCATTTTCTGGATATCGGTATTCGCGCCGCTACCGGGTTCAATGCCATAGATCTTGCCGCCCAGCTTGTCCTTGAAGCGGGCAATATCAGCAAACGTCTTCAAGCCCGCATCGGCCACGTATTGCGGCACGGCCAGGGTGGCCTGGGCATCGGCGAGGCTGGGCTTATCGAACACCTTGACCTGCTTGGCCGCCACGAACGGCGCAATGTTGTTGTCCATCGCCGGCTTCCAGTAGCCGAGGAAGATATCCAGGCGCTTGTCGCGAATACCGGCAAAGATGATCTGCTGCACAGCGCTGGTCTGCTTGCTGTCGTAACCCAGGCCGTTGAGCAGCACATCGGCCATGCCGGAGGTGGCGATCACGTCAGTCCAACTGACCACGCCCATGCGGATGTTTTTGCAGGAGGCCGGTTCGGCGGCCATGACTTGCGCACTGAGCAGTGCGGCACCGATGAAGGGCAACAACAGTTTTTTCATGGGGATAGGCTCACTCGGCTGTTTTTATTTCACAACCTTAACCAGTGGGGCCTGGGTGAACACGAACTGGGGCGACGGGCAGTTGCACTGGGGCGACCGTGAAGCCGTCATCGCAGGCAAGCCAGCTCCCACCTTTGACCGCATTCTCATATTGGAACTCGGTCAAAGGTGGGAGCTGGCTTGCCTGCGATAGCGATCTCAGCCGTAGCGCTTTTGTCCCCAGGCTAAAAATGCCTCCAACAACTGCTTCAACACCACCCGCGTCGGCTCGGCCAGGTCTGCGCGATACCGGAACGGCTCAAACTCTTCCATATACGTGCACTGGCCCAGTTCCAACTGCACGGCATGAATATCCTGCGCCGGGTTGCCGTAATGCCGGGTGATATGCCCACCCTTGAAGCGCCCGTTAAGCACATGGGTGTACTGCGGATGCTCGGCGCAAATGGCTTCCAGTTGGCTGGCCAATTCGGGATCACACGCGGCGCCGTTGAAGGTGCCGAGGTTGAAGTCCGGCAACTTGCCGTCGAACAGGTGCGGGATCACCGAACGGATCGAGTGCGCATCGAACAACAGTGCATAGCCGAACTCAGCCTTGAGCCGCGCCAGTTCGTCTTGCAGGGTCTGGTGGTACGGGCCCCAGATGCGTTCAAGGTAGGTCGCGCGCTCGGCCTTGCTCGGTTCCAGGCCTTCACGGAACAACGGCACGCCGTCGAACAGCGTGGCCGGGTACAGGCCAGTGGTGGCGCCGACGTACAGCGGTTTATCGTCGGACGGCCGGTTCAGGTCGATCACAAACCGCGAGTACTCCGCAGCCAGGGTGCTGGCGCCCAACGCTTCGGCAAAGTCATACAGCGTGGGGATGTGCCAGTCGGTGTCCGGCAGGCTTTGGGCCTCGGGGATCAACCCGGCGTGCACGGTGGGTGTCAGGCGCAGGCCGGCGTGGGGCATGCTGATCAGCAGCGGTACGCGGCCTTGTTTGAAGTTCAGAACCTTATCCACAGCAGTATTCCTCTCAAACCGTGACGTCGGCGCCATGGCGCACGACGCGTTTATCCAACTCGCCACCCAGCCAGTAGGCCAGGTCGGCGGGACGATCAATCTGCCAGGCGACGAAGTCCGCAACCTTGCCCACTTCCAGCGAACCATGCGTAGCGCCCATGCCCAAGGCTGTGGCCGCGTGCTGGGTCGCGCCCGCTAGGGCTTCTTCCGGGGTCATGCGGAACAGGGTGCAGGCCATGTTCAGCATCAGGCGTACCGACAAGGCCGGCGAAGTGCCGGGGTTGAGGTCGCTGGCGATGGCGATCTTCACGCCGTGCTTGCGCAGCGCTTCCATGGGCGGCAATTGGGTTTCGCGCAAGAAGTAGAACGCGCCCGGCAGCAACACGGCGACAGTGCCTGAGGCGGCCATGGCGATGGCGTCTTCTTCGGTCATGAACTCCAGGTGATCCGCAGACAGCGCGTGATAACGCGCGGCCAGGCTGGAGCCGTGCAGCGACGACAGCTGCTCGGCATGCAGTTTCACCGGCAGTCCCAGTTGCTGCGCAACCTTGAACACGCGCTCCACCTGTTCGGTGGAAAACGCCAGGTACTCGCAGAACGCATCCACCGCATCCACCAGCCCTTCCGCCGCCAGGGCCGGCAGCATGTCGGTGCAGATATGCTCGATGTAGTCGTCGGCGCGGTCCTTGTACTCCGGTGGCAACGCGTGAGCCGCCAGGCACGTGGCACGCACGCTGACCGGCAGCGCTTCGCCGAGACGGCGCGCCACCCGCAGCATCTTGCGTTCGTTGGCCAAGTCGAGGCCGTAGCCGGATTTGATTTCCACCGTGGTCACGCCGTCGCGCAGCAAACTGCGCAGGCGTTTGTGGGCGCTTGCGAACAGTTCATCTTCGCTCGCCGCACGGGTGGCGCGCACGGTGCTGGCAATACCGCCACCCTTGGCTGCGATTTCGGCGTAGCTCACGCCTTCGAGGCGTTGCTCGAATTCGCCGCTGCGATTGCCACCGAACACCGTATGGGTGTGGCAGTCGATCAGCCCGGGGGTCACCCACGCGCCTTGCAGGTCATGTACCTGGGCATAGTCTGCCGTTGGCACTTGGCTGCGGGGGCCGATCCACTCGATGAGCGAACCGGCTGTGACCATGGCGGCATCCTCGATGATCGAGTATTTACCCTGGGCCATGGTTGCGACGTGGCAGTGTTGCCAAAGCGTTTTCATCAACGCCTCCCTGAATTAACGATGAGACAAAGCCGGGTCATAGTGAACCTTGGCCGCTTGCCCGGCGGCGGGTTTTACCCACAGCAGGTAGGCAACGACCAGCAGCACGATCCACACGGCACCGACCAACAAGGCAGCCTGGGTGTCCGGGAAGTAACCCAGCACGCCAAACACGAATAGCATGAACACGATCGCCGCGGCTGGCGCATAGGGCCAGAACGGTACCGGGAATTTCAATTCGGCCACCTGCTCAGGCGTCATGGAGCGGCGCATGGCGACCTGGGTGAACAGAATCATCAGCCACACCCACACGGTGGCGAAGGTGGCAATCGAGGCGATCAGCAAGAACACGTTTTCCGGGATCAAGTAGTTGAGCACCACACCGCCGAGCAGCGCCGCGCCCATGACCACCACGGTCATCCACGGCACACCTTGCTTGGACAGTTGCGCAAAGCCCTTGGGCGCCTGCCCCTGCTGGGCCAGGCCGTACATCATGCGGCCGGCGCCGAAGATGTCGCTGTTAATGGCCGAGACCGCCGCCGAGATCACCACGATGTTGAGGATGGTGGCCGCCGAGCCAATCCCCAGGTTGCTGAAGATCTGCACGAACGGACTGCCCTGGCTGCCGATCTGCGGCCACGGGTAGATGGCCATCAGCACAAACAGGGTCAGCACGTAAAACAACAGGATGCGCAGCGGCACGGCGTTGATTGCCTTGGGAATCACGCGTTGCGGGTCCTTGGCTTCACCGGCAGTGATGCCGATGATTTCAATGCCGCCAAAGGCAAACATCACCACGGCAAACGAGGCGATCAGGCCACCGACGCCGTTAGGCATGAAGCCGCCGTGGGCCCACAGGTTGCTGAGCCCGCTGGCCTGGGTTTCACCGGCTGAATGGATGCCGAACAGCATGATGCCGAAACCGCCGAGGATCATTGCAACGATGGCGCCTACCTTGAGCAACGACAGCCAGAACTCCATTTCGCCAAATACTTTGACGTTGCACAGGTTCAGGCCACCGATCAAAAACACAATGCCGAGGACCCACACCCAACGTGCGACTTCGGGAAACCAGAAGCCCATGTAGATGCCGAAGGCGGTCACATCGGCCAGGCAGACGATGATCATTTCAAACGCGTAGGTCCAGCCGAGGATAAAACCGGCCAAGGGGCCCAGGTAGGTGCTGGCGTACTGGCCGAACGAACCGGACACTGGATTGTGCACGGCCATTTCGCCGAGGGCGCGCATCACCATGAACACGGCGGCGCCGCCGATCAGGTAGGCCAGCAGCACAGCGGGACCGGCCATCTGGATAGCTGAGGCAGACCCGTAGAACAGCCCGGTACCGATCGCGGAACCGAGTGCCATGAAGCGAATATGTCGGGCGCTTAGGCCGCGTTTCAAACCCTTTTCTTGCTGGTGCATTTCTCGTCCTTAATTATTTTTATCCTGAGAAAATATGAATCCTGACACCTATCAACTGTAGTGAGCGGGCTTGCCCCGCGCTGGGTGGCGAAGCCGCCCTGATAAGGCCACCGCGTTGTGTCAGTGATAACGCGGGGGCTTGTTTCAGGGCGGCTGCGCCACCCAGCGCGGGGCAAGCCCGCTCACTACAAGGTGTAGGGCTTAGAGGCTTGGCAGGAGCTTGGCCGGCACCAGCTCATTCAGGCAGCGGCTGGCGAGCAGTTCGCTGGCGGCGTTGATGTCCGGCGCGAAGAAGCGGTCCTTGTCGTAGAACGCGACTTTGCTGCGCAGAATGCCGCGCGCTTTTTCCAGCTTCGGCGAGGTTTTCAGGCCTTCGCGCAGGTCCAGGCCTTGGCACGCCGCCAGCCATTCCACGGCGAGGATGCCACGGGTGTTCTCGGCCATTTCCCACAGACGCTTGCCCGCAGCCGGCGCCATGGAGACGTGGTCTTCCTGGTTGGCGGAGGTCGGCAGGCTGTCCACGCTATGGGGATGGGCCAGCGCCTTGTTCTCGCTGGCGAGTGCGGCGGCGGTCACCTGGGCGATCATGAAGCCGGAGTTGACCCCGCCGTTGCCCACCAGGAATGGCGGCAACTGGGACATGTGCTTATCCATCATCAGCGAGATGCGGCGCTCACTCAGCGAGCCGATTTCGGCGATAGCCAACGCCATGTTGTCAGCGGCCATGGCCACCGGTTCGGCGTGGAAGTTACCGCCAGAGATCACGTCGCCTTCGGCGGCAAACACCAGCGGGTTATCCGACACGGCGTTGGCTTCCACGACGAGCACTTCGGCCGCCTGGCGGAACTGGGTCAGGCAGGCGCCCATGACTTGTGGCTGGCAGCGCAAGGAATACGGGTCTTGCACCTTGTCGCAGTTCTGGTGCGACTGGGACACCTGGCTGCTTTCACCCAACAGGTCGCGGTAGGCCGCAGCCGAATCGATCTGCCCACGCTGGCCGCGTGCCGCATGAATACGCGCGTCGAACGGCGAGCGCGAACCCAACACTGCTTCCACGGTGAGGCCGCCACACGCCAAGGCGCCAGCGAACAAATCTTCGCCTTCGAACAGGCCACGCAGGGCATACGCGGTGGACACCTGGGTGCCGTTGAGCAGCGCCAGGCCTTCCTTGGCGGCGAGGGTCAGCGGCGCAAGGCCGGCGACTTTCAGCGCCTCGGTGGCTTCCAGCCATTCGCCTTTGTAACGTGCCTTGCCTTCACCCAACAGGACCAGCGACATGTGCGCCAACGGCGCCAGGTCACCGGAGGCCCCCACCGAACCTTTCAAAGGAATATGCGGGTACACCTCGGCGTTGATCAGTGCGATCAGCGCGTCGATCACCTGGCGACGAATCCCGGAGAACCCACGGCTCAGGCTGTTGACCTTGAGCACCATGACCAGCCGTACCAGCGCGTCGCTGATCGGCTCACCCACGCCAGCGGCGTGGGACAGCACCAGGGAACGCTGGAGGTTTTCCAGGTCTTCGCTGGCGATGCGGGTCGAGGCCAGCAGGCCGAAACCGGTGTTGATGCCGTAGGCGGTGCGGTTCTCGGCGAGAATCTGCTCCACGCAGGCAACACTGGCTTCGATCTGCGCCGTGGCGCTGTCATCCAGACTGAGAGTCACCGGCTGCTGGTAAATGGCCCGCAGTTGGGCAAGGCTCAGTTGGCCTGGAATCAGATTTAGCGCAGTCACATTCATACTCCTTTGAAATTGTTATTCAGTGCAGATTCGGTAAGGCAGTGGCTTTGAGCAAGGTGGCGGCAGCTGCAATGTCCGGCGCCAGCCAGCGGTCCTGCTCATAGGCCGGGACCACTTCACGCAACAAGCGCCAGGCACGGTCGGTGCCGACGCCAAAACGCTGGTCCTTGAGGAACTCGAAGGCCTGGGCGGCCAGCAAATATTCGATGGCGAGGATCTGGGTGACGTTGGCCAGCACCGAGTACAGCTTCAGCGCGGCATTCGTGCCCATGCTCAGATGGTCTTCCTGCAAGCCCGAGGTGACGAAGTTATCGAGCACCGCCGGTTGCGCCAGTTGGCGGTTTTGCCCGCACAGGGAGGCGGCGACGTACTGCACGATCATCATCCCGGAGTTGACCCCGGGGTTGCTCACCAGGAACGCCGGCAAGCCGCTGACGTGAGGGTTGATCAGGCGGTCCAGGCGACGCTCGGCCACCGAGCCGATTTCGGCCATGGCAATGGCGAGCATGTCTGCCGCCAGCGCGACCGACTGCCCGTGCGGGTTGGCCTGGGACACGACGCGGTAGTTGTCCGGAGTGCCGAGTACCAGCGGGTTGTCGGTGGCGCTGTTGAGCTCGGTCTCGACCTGGCGAGTGGCGTGCTCTACCTGGTCGCGGGCCGCACCGTGGATCTGCGGGATCGAGCGGATGCTCAGCGCGTCTTGTGTACGAATGCCTTTGCTGCTGGCGATCACTTCACTGCCGTCGAGCAAGGCACGCAGGTTCATGCCAACCAGTTGCATGCCGGGGTGCGGCTTGAGGGCGATGATTTCTTCGTCGAACGCATCGATCTGGCCGCGCTGCGCTTCGAAACTCATCGCGCCGATCACGTCGGCCCATTGCAACAAATGATGCGCGTCGGCCAGGGCCAGGCTACTCAGGCCGGTCATGCACGGCGTGCCGTTGACCAGGCACAAGCCGTCTTTGGCACCCAGCACCACCGGCTGCAAGCCTTCGGCGCTCAAGGCCTGCTGCGCCGGGACGATCTGGCCCTTGTAGCTCACGTTGCCCACACCGAGCAACGCCACGCCGATGTGGGCCATGTGGGTCAGGTAACCCACCGAACCCTGGGACGGCACTTGCGGCGTAATACCGTGGTTGAGCAGCGCCAGCAGCGAGTGCACCACCTGCGGATGCAGGCCGGATTTGCCGTGGCTGTAGTTGATGATGGCAGCGCAGATGATCGCGCGGGTTTGCTCATCGCTCAGCACCGGGCCCACGCCACACGCGTGGCTCAGCAGGGTATTGCGCGACAGTTGGCTCAGTTGTTCGCCCTTGAGCGACACGTTGCACAACGCACCCAGCCCGGTGTTCACGCCGTAGGCGCGCTCGCCGCTGGTGACAATGCGCTGCACGATGGCCTGGGCATTGTCGATGCGTGCCCAGGCCTGGCCCGAGAGTTCGAGGACGGCGCCGTGGCGGGCCACGGCGACTACGTCCTGCCAGCGCAAAGGGGCGTTGGCGATGATGATTTTTGTTGGCAGGGACATCTTCATACCTTCTTCAATTCTTTGCAGCCTTGCCGGCCTCATCGCAGGCAAGCCAGCTCCCACATTTTGAACGCACTCTCCTGTGGGAGCCGGGCTTGCCCGCGATGGCGCCGGTCGGCTCACCACACAATCCGGATCAGACTACCGCCGCCCGCCGCTGAACAAACCGGTCCACATACTCATCCGCCGGCGAATGCAGGATCTCGCGCGGCGTGCCGACCTGGATCAGCTTGCCGTCCTTGAGAATCGCGATGCGGTTGCCGATGCGCACGGCCTCGTCGAGGTCGTGGGTGATGAACACGATGGTTTTGTGCAGGGTCTTTTGCAGCTCCAGCAACTGGTCCTGCATCTCGGCGCGGATCAACGGGTCGAGGGCGCTGAACGCTTCGTCCATCAGGATGATGTCGGTGTCCGCCGCCAATGCGCGGGCCAGGCCGACACGCTGGCGCATGCCGCCAGAGAGCTGGTGCGGGTATTTGTTTTCGTAGCCCTTGAGGCCCACGGTTTCGATCCAGTGCAGGGCGCGTTCGGCGCAGATCTGCTTGGTTTCGCCGCGCACCTTGAGGCCGTAGGCAACGTTATCGAGCACGCTCTTGTGGGGCAGCAGGCCGAAGCTCTGGAACACCATGCTGATCTTGTGCCGACGGAATTGGCGCAGGGCTTCCATGTCCAGTTGCAGGATGTCTTCGCCGTCCACCAGGATCGCGCCACTGGTAGGGTCGATCAGGCGGTTGAAGTGGCGCACCAGCGTGGATTTGCCGGAACCCGACAGGCCCATGATCACAAAGATCTCACCGGTGCCGATGCTCAGCGACAAGTCGTTCACGCCGACCACGCAACCGGTTTCGGCCAGTACCTGGTCCTTGGTCTTGCCCTGGCCGATCAGCGACAGCGCGTCCTTGGAACGGGCGCCGAAGATCTTGAAGACGTTTTTAACTTCAATTTTGCTGACAGTAGTCATTTGCTCGCCTCATGCCGTGGACGACCATAGGCCTGGGTAATGCGGTCGATGACCACTGCGAGAATCACAATCGCCAGGCCGGCTTCGAGGCCACGGCCGACGTTGAGGGTCTGGATGCCGACTAGCACGTCTTCACCCAAGCCACGGGCACCGATCATCGAGGCGATCACTACCATCGACAGCGCCATCATGGTGGTCTGGTTGATACCGGCCATGATGCTGGGCAATGCCAGCGGCAGTTGCACGCCGAACAGTTGCTGCCAGCGGTTGGCACCAAAGGCATTGATGGCTTCCATGACTTCGCCGTCGACTTGGCGAATACCCAGGTCGGTCAGGCGAATCAGCGGCGGCGCGGCGTAGATCACCGTGGCGAAAATCGCCGGGACCTTGCCCAGGCCGAACAGCATCAACACCGGGATCAGGTACACGAAACTCGGCATGGTTTGCATGATGTCCAACAGCGGCATCAACACCGAGCGCAGGCGATTGCTGCGCGCCGAGAGAATGCCCAGCGGAATGCCGATCAACACCGAGATCACCGTGGCCACCATCATCAAGGCAAGCGTCTGCATCAGCTTGTCCCACAGGCCAACCGCGCCCACCAGGAACAAGAGGCCGACGATCACCGCCGTGGTCACCACCTTGCGGGTGGCGTGCCAGGCGACAGCGCCGACGATGGCCAGCATCAGCCACCAGGGCGCTGCGCGCAGCAGCCCTTCCAGGTTGACGATGGCCCATAACAGGGTGTCGGAGATGTGCCGGAACACATCGCCATAGTTGGTGACCAGTGAGTCCACCCAACCGTTGACCCAGTCGGCGATGGAAAACGTAAAACTCTCAGGAAACATATCGTGCTCTCGATCCAATGGGTTGTGGCCAGGCGCCCGACCAACCCATCAGGGTAGCCGGGCACGCTTGACCTACAAGGCCGCGTCGATTTTCTTGGCTGCGTCGTCGCTCACCCATGCGTGCCAGACTTCAGGATGTTCCTTGAGGAAAATTTTCGCCAGTTTTGGCGACTCAATTCGCTCTTTGGCCATGCGACCGAGGTTCTGGTTAAGCAGGTCGATGGGCAGGTTGACCTTTTCCAGCACGGCCACCAATTCCGGGGCCTGCTCGTGGAACGTCTTGGACAGGCCGACCTTGATGCTCACGGTTTTATCCACACCGGGTTTTTCTTCCAGCTTGACCAGGTCGACCTGGCCCATCAGCGGAGTTGGCGACCAGTAATAGAACAGGATCGGCTCGCCACGCTTGTAGCTCGACAGCACCGCCGCATCCAGCGCCGGGCCGGTGCCTGGGCGGAAGTTGGTGTAGGTGCTTTCCAGGCCGTAGCTTTTCAGCATCTCGGTGTTGTCCAGCTCGCAGGTCCAACCGGCTGGGCAGTTGTAGAAACGGCCCTTGGACGGTTCTTCCTGATCCTTGAACACCGAAGCGTACTTGGCCAGGTCGGCGATGTTTTTAAGGTCCGGCGCCTTGGCTTCCAGCTTGCGCTTGGCATCGCCTTCGATCACGTAGCGCGGTACGTACCAGCCTTCGACTGCCCCTACCACGGGCGCGCCGACACCGACGACTTTGCCGGCCTTCTCGGCCTTGTTCCAGACTTCGCTGCGGCCCACCCACTCTTCGGCAAACACTTGGATGTCGTTGCTGCTCAGGGCGTTTTCCATGGTGATGGAGTTGCCCGGCAGGCTGTCGGTTTTGCAGTCGTAGCCTTTTTCCAGAACGGTTTGCAGGATGTCGGTAAGCAGCATGCCGCTTTCCCAGTTCAGGCCTGCAAATTTCACCGGTTTACCGGACTCGCACCAGCCGGCCGCTTGGGCGCCGACAGAAGCCAGCACGCCCGCAGAGAACAGTGTGGCCAACAAGGTTTTATGCATTTTCATTGTTGTGACGCTCCCAATCTTGAAATGGATTACGGCAGTCAGTAGGCATCCTGCCCTGTCCACGTCCCATCAGGCTTGTGCAGCCAGCCCGTTTGTCGTCGTTGGTGCAGCGCCCTGCTCTACCGGCAGGATCAGGTGTTCAGGAATTGCGCTGTGCCACTTTTTCGCGGCCCAGTAGTAAAGCGCCGCCGGTACCACCAGGCCGATGATCCAGGAGATATCGGTGTCGCCAAGGCTGGCGACCAGGGGACCGGTGTAGAAGTGCGTGGAGATGAACGGCATCTGGATCAGCACGCCGAACACATAGATGCTGATGCCCATCACGTTCCAGCGACCGTAGCGACCGTTGGGGTTGGAGAGCGCCGGAATGTCGTAGCGCTCCTTGGTGATGCAGTAGAAATCCACCAGGTTGATCGCGCTCCACGGAGTGAAGAACGCAAGCAGGAACAGGATGAACGCGGAGAAGTCCTTGAGAAACGAGTCCTTGCCCAACAGCGCCAGCGCAGCAGCAATCGACACCATCAGGAAGATGTACAGCAGGCGCACCGCACTCGAGATGTGCCGGCTGCCACGAAAACCGCTGATGATCGTCGCGATGGACATGAAGCTGCCGTAGGCATTCAGGGTGGTCACGGTGACCTTGCCGAAGGCGATGCTGAAATACAGCAGCGCCGCGACAACCCCGGTACCGCCCAGGCTGACGATGAACGACACTTCGTGGTGGGCAAATTGCGCACCCGCCAGGGCCGCAGCGAACACGCCAAACACCATCGACGCCTGCGCACCGATCACCGAACCCAGGCCAACGGCCCAGAAGGTTTTCGACGCGGATGTGCTACGGGGTAGATAGCGCGAGTAGTCCGCCACGTAAGGGCCGAACGCAATCTGCCACGACGCCGACAACGAGATCGCCAACAGAAAACTGCTCAGGGAAAAGTGCTTGTTGCCCAGCAGCGCGCCAACGTCGTTACCTGCCAGCAATGTGTAGAACAGGTACACAAACGCGATGACGCCGAGCACGCTGGCCACGCGCCCTATGCCGTGGATGACGCGGTAGCCGAAAATGGTAAACACCATGATCAAGCCTGCGAACAGCACGATGCCGACCCAGTCTTCCACGTGCAGCAACTGCGCCACCGCTTGCCCCGCCAACAGCGAACCGCTGGCGGAAAAACCGATGTACATCAGGCACACCAACACCAGCGGGATCACCGCGCCATACACGCCAAACTGCACGCGGCTGGAGATCATCTGCGGCAAACCCAATTGCGGACCTTGCGCCGCGTGCAACGCCATCACGCCACCGCCCAGCAGTTGGCCGATCAACAGACCGATCAACGACCAGAACACATCACCGCCCAGCACCACGGCCAAGGCCCCGGTGACAATCGCAGTGATCTGCAGGTTGGCACCCAGCCACAGGGTGAACTGGCTCAATAGACGACCATGTCTTTCCGCTTCCGGGATGTAGTCGATCGAACGCCTTTCGATCAACGGGGTGGTGTCATTTGCAGCCATGGGTGTTCAACCTCTGATGGATTGTTATTCGGTGGTGCGGGTGAAACAGGTCTTGTGTACACAGCAGGTCATCTGTGGGAGCTGGCTTGCCTGCGATTCAAGCAACTCGGTCTGTGGGTAGAACCGAGGTGATGCCATCGCAGACAAGCCAGCTCCCACACCAACCGGGCCAGTCGTTACTTGATCATCGGCAGGTTCAGGCCTTGTTCCTTGGCGCAGTCGATCGCGATCTGGTAACCCGCATCGGCGTGACGCATGACTCCGGTAGCCGGGTCGTTATGCAGCACACGGGCAATGCGTTCAGCCGCTTCATCGGTACCGTCGCAGACGATGACCATGCCGGAGTGCTGCGAGAAGCCCATGCCCACGCCGCCGCCGTGGTGCAGCGAAACCCAGGTCGCGCCGCTTGCGGTGTTGAGCAGGGCGTTGAGCAGCGGCCAGTCGGACACAGCGTCGGAACCGTCCTGCATGGCTTCTGTTTCACGGTTCGGGCTGGACACCGAACCGGAGTCGAGGTGGTCACGACCGATCACGACCGGAGCCGACAGCTCGCCGCTGCGTACCATTTCGTTGAATGCCAGGCCGAGCTTGGCGCGTTGGCCTAGGCCAACCCAGCAGATACGTGCCGGCAGGCCCTGGAAGCTGATGCGCTCGCGCGCCATGTCCAGCCAGTTGTGCAGGTGAGCGTCGTCCGGGATCAGCTCTTTGACCTTGGCGTCGGTTTTGTAGATGTCTTGCGGGTCGCCGGACAGCGCCGCCCAGCGGAACGGACCGATGCCACGGCAGAACAGTGGGCGGATATAGGCCGGTACAAAGCCTGGGAAGTCGAATGCGTTTTCCACGCCGACTTCTTGCGCCATCTGGCGGATGTTGTTGCCGTAGTCGAAGGTCGGAATGCCTTGTTTCTGGAATTCCAACATGGCTTTGACGTGAACGGCCATCGACTGCTTGGCGGCCTTGATCACTTCGGCCGGCTCGGTCTTGGCGCGAGCGCGGTATTCGTCCCAGGTCCAGCCGGCAGGCAGGTAGCCGTTGAGTGGGTCGTGGGCGCTGGTCTGGTCGGTAACCATGTCCGGGCGCACGCCGCGCTTGACCAGTTCCGGCAGAATTTCGGCCGCGTTGCCCAGCAAGGCGATGGAGATGGCTTTGCCTTCCTTGGTGTACTTGGCGATGCGCGCCAGGGCGTCGTCGAGGTCGGTGGCTTGCTCGTCGACATAGCGGCTGGCCAGGCGGAAGTCGATGCTGACCTGCTGGCATTCGATGTTCAGCGAGCAAGCGCCAGCCAGGGTCGCGGCCAGAGGCTGGGCGCCGCCCATGCCGCCGAGGCCGGCGGTGAGCACCCAACGGCCAGTGAGGTCACTGTTGTAATGCTGGCGACCGGCTTCGACGAAGGTTTCGTAGGTGCCCTGGACGATGCCTTGGCTGCCGATGTAGATCCAGCTGCCGGCGGTCATCTGGCCGTACATGGCCAGGCCCTTGGCATCCAGTTCGTTGAAGTGCTCCCAGCTGGCCCAGTGCGGTACCAGGTTGGAGTTGGCGATCAGTACACGTGGAGCGTTGCTGTGGGTCTTGAACACACCGACCGGTTTGCCGGATTGCACCAGCAGGGTTTCGTCGTCATTCAGGTTAGTGAGGCTCTCGACAATTTGGTCGTAGCACTCCCAGTTACGCGCCGCGCGGCCGATGCCACCGTACACCACCAGTTCCTTCGGGTTCTCGGCCACTTGTGGGTCGAGGTTGTTCATCAGCATGCGCAGCGGCGCTTCAGTCAGCCAGCTTTTGGCGGTGAGCTTGTTACCGCGGGCGGCGCGGATTTCAACGTCACGGTATTTTGTAGGCTTGGTCACAGCTAAGACTCCTCGGCGATCGATGCGCGAACATTGATGGTGCGAAGGAGAGTCTTACGCACACATCTTTACTTGTACATACAAGCATATGCAATCAAGCGGCCAACTTGCTGAGGGTGCTGTTGAGATTTTTTTTGAAATCGTGCGCAAGCCTTGGAAATTAAGGCTTCAAGGCTTGATGAAATTTCTTACAAGAGAGTTTTACAGCGAGGAAGGTTTGTCACGGCAGCGTGGCTTTGCGCCACGCTGGGGCATTCGGTAACAAATTGGTGCGGAGGCTGGAAACAGATTTTGTGAACACCACAAAGCAAATGTGGGAGCTGGCTTGCCTGCGATAGCAACGGTGAATTCACCGCCGCTATCGCAGGCAAGCCAGCTCCCACAGGTATTAACCGAGTTGGGTCAGTTCGATGATGCAGCTGCGGCCGCTGACGGAAATATCCAGCAAGCCAGTGTTACCGTCGATTTGCAGGCAGTCGTGGTGACCGAGCTTGTGCTCCAGCACCTTCACTTCATCCGCCACGCTAAACACCAACACCGTCTGCGCGGTGGTGAAAAAGCGCTGTTCGCCATCAATCCACTGCAACCGCGCGTGATACCGCGCTGGCGAATAGATCAGGTTGAAATCGCGAATCGGCCCGGTGATGAGGCGGCATGAGACCTGGCTGTCACCCTTGAACGCGAACGCTTGCAGCGGTAACAACCCGCGCTGTTCCTCGCCATCGACGGTCAATACCATGCCCGCGCCTTGGATTACGGTGATCACACGCTGGTAGCCGGCGAACGTGGAGAAGCCACCCGACTCGGCGATGTCAGCAATCGACAGGCGCCAGCCAAAGCCATCCAGACCCGCACCGGCGTCACGGGTGATCTCTTCGGTGCTGCCACCGCCGTTTTTCCACGGCATGCGCACGTAGTCAGCGGCGCGCCAGACTTTCACTTCACTCATTTGCTGAAACGTCCTTCCAGGCTGTGACGGGAACCGGGGTGGATCAAGCGCGCAGCGGTCACCGGCTGGCGGCCGGACCAGGTGCGCCGGCGAATCAACAGGCACGGTTCGGTGGGTTCGATCTGCAACAGCGCGCACTCGGACGCGTCGGCCAGGATCGCCTCGACCACGTGCTCGCCTTCTGTAAGCGGCGCCACCTGGTTCAAATACGCGTAAGGCGTCTGTTGGGTGAAGTCCTGTTGCAGGTATTCCGGGGCGACCAGGGCGTTGACGAAGCGGTCTTCGATTTGCACGGGAATATCGTTTTCGAAGTGCACGATCAACGAGTGGAACACCCGCCCGCCTTCACGCATCTCCAGGGCAACGGCACGTTCGGAACCGGCGGCCTCTTCGCCCAGGGTAATCACCTTGCACGTGTGCCGATGACCGCGAGAGGCGATCTCATCGGCAATGTTGTGCACTTCGAACAGCGCCGACTGGCTCTTGGGCTCGGCGACGAAAGTCCCCACGCCCTGCATACGCACCAGCAAACCTTCGGCGGTGAGTTCACGCAGGGCGCGGTTGATGGTCATGCGGCTGAAACCCAGCTCGCTGACCAACTCACTCTCGGAAGGGACACGGTAATGGGGTGGCCAGTTGCCGTTGAGAATCTGCTGGCTGATCATCTGTTTGACGCGGGCATACAAGGGCGCCGGACTTTCGTCCATGTGGGCAGCCAGCGAAGAGTTGGCGGGCGGAGTCGGCACGGGGAATCCTTGCAGAGGGAAAAGATGCATAGATTGCCGGAGTTTACCGAGCAGGCAAACGTCTGTATATGTATATACAAATAAACACACGACCGGGGTGCCTTGATCATGTCCGCTTTCTTTGCCGAACGCGCACTGCTGCCTAATGGATGGGCCAATGATGTACGTCTTGAAGTCAGCGCCAATGGCCTGCTGACAAAGGTTGAGGCCAATGCCAGCTTCGAAGGCGCAGAACGGCTGAGAGGCCCGGTTTTGGCGGGCATGCCTAACTTGCACTCCCATGCATTTCAGCGCGCCATGGCGGGTTTGGCCGAAGTGGCCGGCAACCCGAATGACAGTTTCTGGACCTGGCGCGACCTGATGTACCGCATGGTCGGCAAGATCAACCCAGAGCAACTTCACGTCATCGCCCGTCAGCTGTATATCGAAATGCTCAAGGCCGGCTACACCTCGGTGGCAGAGTTTCACTACGTGCATCACGACGTCAGCGGCCAGCCGTATGCCGATCGCACTGAGTTGTCGCGGCAAATCAGCCGGGCTGCCACCAGCAGCGGTATTGGCCTGACGTTGCTGCCGGTGCTCTATACCCATTCCGGGTTTGGCGGCCAGGCGCCGAATGACGGCCAGCGTCGATTTATCAACAGCACTGAGCACTATCTTGACCTGCAGGCGCACCTGAAACCCATCTTGGCCGCACAACCTGCGCAGCAGTTGGGTCTGTGCTTCCACTCCCTGCGCGCTGTGACCCCGGAACAAATCCAATCCGTGCTGGCTGCCAGCGACAAGGCTTGCCCGGTGCATATCCACATCGCCGAACAGCAAAAGGAAGTCGACGATTGCCTGGCCTGGAGCGGCAAGCGTCCGCTGCAATGGCTGTACGACAACGTTGAAGTCGATGAACGCTGGTGCCTGGTGCATGCCACCCATGCTGATACAGATGAGGTGGCGCGCATGGCCAAGAGCCGCGCAATTGCCGGTTTGTGCCTGACCACCGAAGCCAACCTGGGCGACGGGATTTTCCCAGCCGTGGACTTCCTCGCGCAGGGTGGACGCATGGGCATCGGCTCCGACAGCCATGTGTCATTGAGCGTGGTGGAAGAGTTGCGCTGGTTGGAGTACGGCCAGCGGCTGCGGGATCAGCGGCGTAATCGCTTGTATCGCAGCGATCAGCCGATGGTCGGGCGCACGTTGTTTGATGCGGCCCTGGACGGCGGCGCGCAGGCGCTGGGGCAAGCGATTGGTCGATTGGAAGTGGGCAAACGCGCGGATTGGCTGGTGCTGGACGGCAATGATCCGTACCTGGCAACGGCCACAGAAGATGGAATTCTCAATCGCTGGCTGTTCGCTGGCGGGGATCGGCAGGTGCGGGATGTGCTGGTGAACGGGAAATGGGTGGTGCGCGATGGGCATCATGCTGGCGAGGAAGAAAGCAGCCGGGCGTTTACCCAAGTTTTAAGAGATTTGCTGAGCTGACTGGCGACACATAACAAATGTGGGAGCGGGCTTGCTCGCGAATGCGGTGGTTCAGTCAGAACATCTGATACTGATACACCGTATTCGCGAGCAAGCCCGCTCCCACATTTTGATCGGCGGTAGCCTCAGGTTTACTGCGAAGTCTTCGCCATCTCTTTGTCCGACGTACGCCAGATCAGCCGCGTGGTGTCATACCCCTGTTGCCGCGCCCTGCTCAGCAGGTCTTCGCGGGTGTCGGTGTTGACGGTCGGTGTACGCGACAGGATCCACATGTAGCGCCGGTTAGGGCTGCCGACAATCGCGGTCTTGTAGTCATCACTGACGTACAACACCCAGTAGTCACCCTTGGCAACGCCCGGAAGAAGCGAGGTAAACCAGTTATTGAATTCCACCCAGAGCTTGTCGGTCTTGCCCGGCACTTGCGGGGTGGCGGTACCCTTGGCTTCTTCCCACTTCCATTCGGTCGTCAGGCACCGGTTGTACACCGACATGTCGCCATCAGGCAGCAAGGTGTAACGGGCTTCGGACTGTGCGCAGTTGCGCTGGAAGTACATCGGCAATCGGGCCAACTCATACCAGGTGCCCTGGTAACGCTTGAGGTTGACGTTGCTCGCTGTCTTGGGTTGCAGATCATCGCCAGAATGGCTGGCGCAGCCCGCCAAAAACAGGCTGGCGCAAAGGAACAAAACAAAACGCATCATTCTTCTTCTCCCGCAGGCTCGCGCCCCGGTTTACTTCAGGCCTTGCCCGGAAAACATCAGAACTTTGTCACCGGCGTATTGCACGCTGATAAAGCTGTTTTTATCGCCCCACGTGCAACTGGACATGCCCAGTGCGCCGGAGCAATCGGTCGGCTTACCCAGCAACGACTCCACCTCGGCCTTGGCCATGCCGGCCGACAACTTCGCGTAGTTTTCTTGGTTGACCTTGCTGCACGCGGCCAATAGCACGCAAAAAGCCAGCAGGGAGAGACGGCGTAAAGACATGGAAAAGCTCCTGGAGAGACAAGCAGCTGGGGTATCTGCCAGAAGCTTAGAAGGGAAAAGAGGTGTCTGGTTCCCGATGAGCAAAAACAAAAAAGCCCCGAAAACGCTGAAACGTTTCGGGGCTTCTTTTTAAGGTGATCCGGCTCACAACAACGCGGATAACCTATCGCTGCAATTTACTGCTTGTGATACGCCGTCACGCGCTCGACTTCTTCCTTCGAACCCAGGAACACCGCCACACGCTGGTGCAGGCCTTCAGGCTGGATGTCGAGGATGCGCTGGTGGCCGTCAGTGGACGCACCGCCCGCCTGCTCAACCAGGAAGGACATCGGGTTGGCTTCGTACATCAGGCGCAGTTTGCCCGGCTTGGAGGGCTCGCGGCTGTCACGTGGGTACATGAACAGGCCGCCACGGGTCAGGATACGGTGCACGTCAGCCACCATCGCTGCCACCCAACGCATGTTGAAGTTCTTCTTCAACGGGCCTTCTTCGCCTGCCATCAACTCGCCGACATAGCGGGTCACCGGCTCTTCCCAATGGCGCTGGTTGGACATGTTGATCGCAAATTCCTGAGTGGACGCAGGAATGGTGATGTCTTCGTGGGTCAGCACGAAGCTGCCCATCTCGCGGTCCAGGGTGAAGCCTTTGACGCCGTCGCCCAGGGTCAGTACCAGCATGGTCTGAGGGCCGTAGATCGCGTAACCGGCAGCGACCTGCTCGGTACCTGGCTGCAGGAAGGCCTTTTCGTTCAGGGCTTCGTTCTGGCTCAGGTATTCGTTCGGGCAACGCAGTACCGAGAAGATGGTACCGACCGGTGCGTTGATGTCGATGTTGGACGAGCCGTCCAGTGGGTCGAACACCAGCAGGTACGCGCCTTTCGGGTATTTGCCCGGGATCTGGTAGGCATTGTCCATTTCCTCGGACGCCATGCCGGCCAGGTGACCGCCCCATTCGTTGGCTTCGAGCAGGATCTCGTTGGAGATCACGTCGAGCTTCTTCTGCACTTCGCCCTGCACGTTTTCAGTGCCCATGCTGCCCAGGACACCACCCAGTGCGCCTTTGGACACGGCGTGGCTGATTTCCTTGCAAGCACGCGCCACCACTTCGATAAGGAAGCGCAGATCGGCAGGCGTGTTGTTGCTGCGGGTCTGCTCAATCAAATAGCGACTCAAAGTAACGCGGGACATGTAAGGCTCCGGAGAATGGGGGGCTTAAAAACCCGCGCAGTTTAACGCGAGTCGGGGCGTATTTCCTCCTATCAGAGGATTTAAACCCAATAGAGTTCATGGACTTTATTTAACGTGCCACCGGCGGCTTGCGCAGCAAACTGTAGGCCATGGCGCCCAATGCCGCCACGCCGAGCAGCAGCACGGCCCAAAGCCCGAGCTTTTTCCAGTTCGTTCCGGCCTCCACCGCCGCTACAACAGCAGGCGAAGTGAACCCTACCTCCCCGTCTACCTTGGCCAACCCCAATGCGGTGAGACGCTCGGCTTTGTAGTCCGGAATCAGCGTCGAAAGCGGCAGGTTCGCTGCCTTGGCCGACGCATTCCCCAGCGCGAGGCTGAACGGCGGCTCGCCCCGCGCCAGGAACACCAACTGCGTGGCACGTACGGCAAACCGCAAGGCCGGCGCTTCGATGCCCAGGCCGCCGCCGCGCTCGTCCACCTGCAACTTGAGTTCGGTGACGGTCTGTCCAGGCAGCTGCAATTGGTCCTGCACCACGTCCCGGCCGTCCTGGGTCAGGCGGTACAGCAAACCATTGCTCAGGGGTTGCCACGCCTGCTTGTCGTCCCGACGCCCAGACAGCGTGACTGGCGCCAACGTGTTGGGCTGTTTCAGCTCGATACGCAGGCGCTCGATGCTCAGCGCGGCAGGCAACCGCCAACTGTATTCCCCCGCCTTGAGCCGCGCGCCCGCCAGCGGCTGCGACCACACCAACGGCAGCGGCAGGCTGCTGCTGGTGGCGCTCGCCAGTTTGGCCGATGTCAGCAGTGGCGCCGCCTGGCCTTGCCACACCAGACGCAGGTAACGCGCCGATTGCCCCGGCAGGCTCACGTCGTGCTGCTCCACCCGCTCGTCGGCAAACGACAAACGCGCCACTTGCCCATCGCCCCAGGCTTGCCAATGCTGCAGGTCGTTGCTGGCCTCAATGCTGAAACGCTGGAAACCGTCCCTCTCATGGCTCCAATCGAGGGTCAGTTGCTGCAACGGCGCCTTGATCGCACTGGCATCCAGCACCCAACCGCGCAGCACTTGCTGGCCGTTGACCGAGGACGGGCGAATCTCCAGCAGTGTGCCGTCGGTGGTGGCTTTCATCACCACGCCCGGCAAGGCTTCGTGGGTATCGGCGGCATACAGCGGGAACCACTTCACGTCGGTGACGTTGCGGCTTTCGGTGCGTTGCGAGGCTTGTCGCGACAACGCATAAGCCTGCGGCTCACCCGCCGCGTTGAATACCCGCACGTCACTGAGATCTGCCTGGCGGGCGTTCAATTGCACCGCCAATGGCAATTCCAGGCGATACCAGGGGCCGTTGCCACTGATCGCCAAAGGGACGTGAGTCGCGAAATCTGCCGGTGTTTCTTGTGCATGCACCGCTGAACACAGGATCCATACGGCCAACCCACTCAGACTCACTTTGCCCATCAAGAAGGTGCTCCCTCGGTTTCAACGCGCTTGGGCGGCAGCGGTGCAAAGTAACCCACCACCAGCAACAACCCACCCACCCCAATAAACGACACGATCCGCGCCAACCCGCCACGGTTGCTCAACTCGACAAAGAACAGCTTGGCCACCACCACGGCAATCAGCGCCGCACCGATCAGCCACACTTCGCGACGGCGACGCAGGTGGCCGCCGATCATCAGGCCGAGGGCGATCAGCGTCCACACGATCGACAGGCCGGCTTGCACCAACATCGACTCGAGCAACGCATCCAGCTGGAACGGCACACCGCCCCAATGGTGCGCGGTGCGCATGACCACCGCAGTAAAGAATGCAAACAACGAGAGCCCCGCCACCCCCTGGGCGATTAGCTCAGCCTGCGGCCCGCGTTGTGGCGCCACGCTTCGCGACCACAGGTAGATGCCAAACAGTGCGAACAACAGGCCCACGTCCAGAGGATTGAGCAGCGGCAGATAAGGCAGCGGCGCAGCCGTACCGTCACTGAAGATAGTTGCCAACCAGAACCAACCCAGCATCAATACCGCCAACGGCAACGCTGCGTGTACGCGGTACTCGTGCGGATACGCCGACACCGGCCACGGCCAACGGCGCGGCGCAGCGGCCAGCACCAGGTACAGACTCGGCAGAATCGCCCAACCCAGCCAGCGCCAGGCGTTGTATTCGCTCGACAGCATCAACAGGCCGTAACGCAGCTCCAGTGCCAACACGCCGATCAACATCCAGCAGCCCAGTATGTGCGCCGCACCCAGCACCTTGGCGGGCAGCAGCGCCGCCAAACGCCGCAGCGAGACGAAATGCACGCCAAACACCGCCAGCCAAGCCAGCCAACCGAACTGCGCGGCCGGGTGGTAGTACGCGTCCCATGCGCCCAACAGCACCAAACCTGTTGCCGGCATCAGCAACGTAGCGGCCACCCCCAGAGACGCCCAGCGCAGGCGCAGCGCAAGCACCGTCCAGAGCGCCGCGCTGAGTGCAGCGGCGAGCAACAACAACGTGGTGTGCAACGTGTAGGGCGCCGAGCCAACCACCTCGCTGACCCAAGCCAGCGCCCACCACGCAACACCCCAGGCCAACAGGGCGTTGGACAAACGGCCACGCGGCAAGCGCCAGGCGCCCGTCAACGCCGCCAACGCAATGATCAGCGGTGTCCACAGATGGGCCACCGGGTCGAGCAGGAACAAACCGCCGGCGAGCAACTGCACCGCAACGCCACAGCGCACCACCGCTTGCGAGCCAATTCGGTGGCCTGCCCACAGCGTCGCAACACCGGCGACCGCCCAACTGATGACACACCCTTGGGTCGACAGTAGCAGCGGCGCCAGCAAATACGCGCAGCCAAGGCCCAGGGCCGCCAACCAAGGAGCGCCCACGCGCTCCCAATGCCGCGTCTGTTCCGGCACAGCCTTGTGAACTTGATAAAACGTGAACAGCAGCGCCGCGCCAAGCAGCAAAGCGCTCAACGGCGGACCTTCCAGCAAGGTGTCCTGGCCACTGCGTAACTCACTGAGGAATGCGAGCAGCGACCCCAGTTGCAGCAACAAGGCAAATATCCGCGCCATCGGTTTGTGCTGGCGCAGGCCCAGCCAAAAAATCCCCGCGCCCTCAACGGCCCACGCCGCAGCGGTCCAGCGCGCATCGAGGCCCAACGGAATGGCCAGGCTGGCGAAAATCACGCCAAGGGCCAGGCAGGTTTCCCCCAGCAACGCAGCGCGACCGCCACTGAGCAATCGGGCCAGCACCATGTAGACAATGCCCAGGCTCAATGCACTAAAAGCGGCGCCGAACTCCAGATGCTGCACCAACGCGAACTGCAGGCCAAAGCCCACCAGCGGCGGCCCGAACAGCAAGGTGCCGTCGACATAATCGCCCTTGCGCAGTTGCGCCCCCAGGCTGTCGCCCGCGTCCGCTTCCATCAGCTTGCGCCGGGCATACAACAGGCCAATGCCCAGGTACATCACAAAGAACAGCACCAGGAAGGGCTCGGTGCTCCACAACAATTCCGGTGTATAGGCGCGAGCGCCCCAGGCGAAGCCGATGCCAAAGGTGCCGACAAAACCGATCACATTGAGCAGGCGCCAAGCCTTGAACCAGGCGATGGCGAGGATGCCCGCATTGAGCAACGCAAAGTAGCTGAATAGCGCTACATGACTGCCCGCGCCAGTGGAGGCAAGGATCGGCGCCGCAAAACCGCCGAGCGCCGCCGCGCAGGCCAGCCCCAGCGCATTCTGGGTAATTGCCAGGATCGCCGAAAACACCGTAACCGCCACCAGCAAACCAAACGCAGCACCGGGGTCGATCAACGGGTGCAGGCGCATCGCCGCGAACACCGTGAGGTACAGCACTGCGATCCCGGTTCCTTGCAGCATCAACCCATAGTTGCTGTTACGCAGGCGCAGCCACCAACCCAGGCCCAATAGACCAATGGCCGCCGCCGCCACACCGGCGTAGCGCATTTCAATTGGCACCACCATGCCTTCGGTGGCATAGCGCAGCAGGAACGCCAGGCCAAGGAATAGCAGCACCACACCCACCCGCAGCACGGTATTACCGCCCAACAGCCAGTTGCGCGCAGCAGTGAAGGCACGCTCGATCAGGTTGGGGCCACGAGGGGTGGCAGGCTCTTTGGCAGGGGGCGTCGATGTCCAGGCGTCGTCTGCCAACGGTTGGCTGGCTTCGGCGGTAATGGCAACCGGCGCCAATTCAGCCGGCAACTCCCAGACAAGGTCAGGGACCTTGGGGGCTGGTGCAGGTTCAGGAATGGGGGATTCGACAATGACACTGCTTGTAGCGACTGGCACTTCCAGTTGCCGCAAGCGATCACCCAGCGCGATCAGCGCCTTCTGCGTGGTTTCCAGCTGACCTGCTTGCTTGTCCGCCTGAGCCGACAGCTGCGCCAGGCGAATCGCCTGGCCAATGCCCAGGCCCAGCAGTGCACCGACGCCTGCGTCGCTGAACGACTCATCGAGCGTCCAGCCGAGCGCGAGGCCAATCAGCATGAAAATCCATTGCATGGTCGATATTCCCTAAGCAAACCTGCACTCAGTATATCGACGCAGCACTAATGTGGGAGCGGGCTTGCTCGCTCCCACAGGGTTTTGTGGTGTTTAGTCGAGCGCTTTCCAGATTTCCGTGGCGTATTCGCGGATGGTCCGGTCCGAACTGAACCACCCCATCCGCGCCGTATTGAGCACCGCCGAACGCCACCAGGCCTTCGAATCGTGCCAATGCCTTTCGACCGCCGCCTGGGCGTCCCAGTAGGAGTCGAAATCGGCACACACCAGGAACCGGTCGTAGTCGACCAACCCGTCGATCAGCCCCACATAGCGGCCAGGATCATCCGGCGAGAACACCCCGCCTCGGATCGCTTGCAGCACATCGTTGAGGCGATGGGACGCGGCAATTTCCGGCCCGGCGTTGAATTCGCCGGCGTGCTTGCGGGCTTCCACCTGCTGGGCACTGAGGCCGAAGATAAACATATGCTCGGCACCGACGCGCTCGTGCATTTCCACGTTGGCGCCGTCCATGGTGCCGATGGTCAGCGCACCGTTGAGGCCGAACTTCATGTTACTGGTGCCCGAGGCTTCAAAGCCGGCGGTGGAGATCTGCTCCGACAAATCCGCCGCCGGAATGATGCTTTCCGCCAAGCTGACGTTGTAGTTGGGCAGGAACACCACCTTGAGCAGGCCGCGAACGGTCGGGTCGTTGTTGACGGTACGGGCGATGTCGTTGGTCAGCTTGATGATCAACTTGGCCTGGTGATAACTGGCTGCCGCCTTGCCCGAGAAGATCTTCACGCGCGGCACCCAGTCGGTGCCCGGCTCGGCTCGGATCGCCTGGTACAGCGCCACGGTATGCATCAGGTTGAGCAACTGGCGCTTGTATTCGTGGATCCGTTTGACCTGCACGTCGAACATCGCCGCCGGGTTCACCGAAATGCCCAGGCGTTCGTGAATAATGTCTGCCAGTGCACGCTTACTGTGCAGGCGCTGTTCGGCGAAGGCTTTGCGGAACGCCGGTTTTTCGGCGAACGGTTCCAATTCGACCAAGCGCTGTTCGGGCGTGTCGAGGATGTCCGGCCCCAGGGCCTCCACCAGCATCTCGGTGAGCTTGGGGTTGGCCTGGTACAACCAGCGGCGGAAGGTAATGCCGTTGGTTTTGTTATTGATACGTTCCGGGTAGAGCTTGTGCAGTTCGGAGAACACCGTGCTGCGCATCAATTGGGTGTGCAAACCGGATACGCCGTTGACGCTATGGGACCCAAGGAACGCCAGGTTGCCCATGCGTACGCGGCGGCCGTTGTCCTCTTCGATCAGCGACACCGCGCGCAACACATCAAAATCGTGGATGCCTTTGGCGCGTAGCGAATCGATATGCTGGGCGTTGATCAGGTAGATGATCTGCATGTGCCGGGGCAACATGCGTTCCATCAGGCCGACAGGCCAGGTTTCCAATGCCTCGGGCAGCAGGGTGTGGTTGGTGTAGGACAGGGTTTCGACGGTGACGTCCCACGCCGCTTCCCACGGAATATCGTGCAGGTCCACCAGTTGGCGCATCAACTCAGCCACAGCGATGGACGGGTGGGTGTCGTTGAGCTGGATCGCGGCGTGTTCGCCAAGGCTCAGCACGGAGCCGTGCATGTTTTTGTGGCGGCGCAGCAAGTCTTGCAGGGAGGCGGCGACGAAGAAGTATTCCTGGCGCAGACGCAGTTCCTGCCCCGCTTCGGTGCTGTCTGCCGGGTAAAGCACTCGGGAGATGCTTTCAGCGCGAGCCACTTCGGCAACCGCGCCCAAATGGTCACCGGCGTTGAAGCGCTCCAAGTGCAGGTCTTCCACCGCTCGCGCACGCCACAGGCGCAAGGTGTTGACGCTGGCGCCACGCCAGCCGACCACCGGGGTGTCGTAGGCAACCGCGCGTACAGTTTCGTTGGGCGTCCATACCTGGATCATCTTGCCGGAAGCGTCCGCTTTGGTTTCGACGCTGCCGCCAAAGCCAATCGGATAAATCACCTCGGCCCGCTCGAACTCCCAAGGGTTGCCGAAATCCAGCCAGCGTTCGGTCTGTTCCTGCTGCCAGCCATCGACGATCGCCTGGCGAAACAGACCATGTTCATAACGAATGCCGTAGCCGTGACCAGCAATGCCCAAGGTCGACATGCTTTCCATAAAGCACGCCGCCAGACGACCCAGGCCACCATTGCCCAGTGCCGCGTCGGGCTCCAGCAGGCGGATGCGCTCCAGGTCGACGCCCAATTCCGACAACGCTTCACGAGCGATCTCCAACACGCCGAGGTTGCTCAGGCTGTCGTAGAGCAAGCGCCCAATGAGGAACTCCAGGGAAAGGTAATAAACCCGTTTCTGCCCTTTACGGTAGATGCGCCGGGTGTGATCCATCCAGTGATCGACCATCTGGTCGCGCGCGGCCAGGGCAATGGCTTCGAACCAGTCGTGGTCGAAGGCGTGATCCGGGTCCTTGCCCACCGCGTAGGTGAGCTTGGTCAAGACGGCATCGCGGAATGCGGCTACCTCTGCTTCTCGTGCAAGTGGTTCCTGAGACATCAATTGCGACCTCGGGCGAGATAGAAGGAGTTGCTAGAGCCTAGACGGTCTGACAGACGGTAGACGCTCTGGTTCGGCACTTTTTTAACGCATTTACCTTTGTGAGATTTTGATGCATTGGCCGTGCCTGCTTTTACTGCCCGCACGCCTTCTGGCTGAAACCCACAAAATATTGTTCAAAAAATCACCAATCCCGGTATGATCGCGCGCCCGGATACAGCCCCACCTTTTGGAACCCTGATGAAGCCTCAACTGATCGCCGCCGCGGAACTCGACCGACTTGAAACGTGGCAGAAATATTCCGCGCATATGTGCGGTGGCTGCGTGTCCAGCTGCTGCACGCTGCCGGTCGAAGTGAAGATCAAGGACCTGATCCGCATCGGCATCGTCGATGAGTTCGAGCGCGGCGACCCGCCGAAGAACATCGCCAAGCGGTTGCAGAAGGAAGGCATCGTCGAGCGCTTCAATTCCAAGTCCGAGATTTTTACCCTGCAGCGCATGAGCAACAACGACTGCCTGTACCTGGATCGTAAGACGCGCTTCTGCACTATTTATGACAAGCGCCCGGACACGTGCCGCAACCACCCGAAAATCGGGCCGCGGCCGGGGTATTGCGCGTATAAGCCGAAGGAAGTGGTGCGCGAGACCAAGTTCAAGACCCTCGATAAGTTTTGATCCAGATTCTTTGGTGACTGTGCTGGCCTCATCGCAGGCAAGCCAGCTCCCACACTTGGAATGCATTCCCCTGTGGGAGCGGGCTTGCCCGCGATGAGGCCGGTACAAACAACACACAAATTGCAGGCACAAAAAAACGCCCCCGGCCTTTCGACCGGGGGCGTTTTTCATTCAGCCTGAGTTAACTCAGTTCTTGGCTTTCTTGGCAGCGCGGGTACGCTCGCCTTCGTCCAGGATCTTCTTACGCAGGCGGATCG
>NZ_NKIG01000071.1:0-3002 GCF_002255865.1 Pseudomonas sp. PGPPP1
GATAGCGGATGTGTTCGCTACGCCCCAATGGATCGCGCGTCTCGATCAGGCGGCCAATATCATCGTAGCTGTAGCGCCATTCGCCGCCCTGTGGATCGACGCTCTTCATCAATTGCCCGGCGATGATCTCCTCTTGCCAGCAGTTACCGAGGGGGTCGATGTGTTTGTAGATCTCGTAGAAGGGGCCCCAGTAGTAATGGTCTTGGCGACCGAGGCTGTCGGTGACGTGGGTCTCATCACGTTCCAAGCCGTGTTCTAGTCGATAGAGGATGAGGCCCCGGTCGTCCGGGTCAGCTGGAACGTGTTGCCGGTGAACACAGCCGCCGGGCTGCCTGCCTTGCAGCCCTTCAGTCTGAACTCTCGGGTGATGAGGAGCCAGGGGGGGGCCGGCATGCCAACGGTCCACGCCAGCGAATTAGGGGTAATGGGCGGGCATACAGGCTGCCCATCCCATTTAGCACGCCTTAAATTCAGTTGTAGATATCGTGAAGATTCCGATCTTTGTTTAGGTGTACGGATTTCGACTTTGTAAAGTACAAATCTAGTGTACCTTTATCGTCCTCATTTTCTATTGCTCTGACACCGTCAAGAACGCATAGGAGTCCAAATATCGCCTCGTCAACAGCCGATTCGATAATTTTGTTTATCATTTCTTTATCATCATTTGCTTGGCGATTGTAGAAAGTAGTTAAGTCAAGAGTTGTTTTGCTTGGGTTTCTTCCGGGAGGGGACTCGAGGAGCGAGATGGAGTCCTCAATTGCTGCGTCCCGAACGACAATTTTTATAGCTTCAATAAATTCATTGGTATTCATTTCGCGATTGTCCTTTCAAATACTTTTGGAAACATCTCTTTGTTAAGATTAATTAGTTCTTTTATCGCTGAAGACGGAGTGTCTGTATATCTTCGAAGGTCACGAATGTCTTTGGCGAGAAGGTCGCGAGCGGTTCCTGTGTACTGCCCTTTGATTGTTGGGATTTTCCTATGTTCCTTTCGGGGAAGTGCAATCGAAGGGCCTGCTTTGGGGTCGTATCCATTAATTACCTGAGCAGCGGGGTGCTTTTGAACTGCATGGTGGACATCCAATTTGTCTCCGATTCGTGACTTACGTTGCAAATCATCAAATTTTCCAACTTCGTACTCTTGGAGGCTGCATCCAGACCAACCCCACGGGTCAGACCATCCAATCGGGTTCGGCGCGTACTCATAGAGGTTCAACCCTCCCGCCAACCCAATCGGATCCGGCTGCGTAAACCGCCCCACATCCGGATCAAAAAACCTGAAGGTGTTGTAGTGCAGCCCGGTTTCGCGGTCAAGGTACTGCCCTTGAAAACGCAGGTTCTGCTCACGTCCCGGCTGCTGATCATGCCACTCGTCCCGCGTCTTGCCCCAGGCCTGGTACTCGCTGTGCCACACCGTGTTGCCGTCAGTGTCGGTCAGCTGTTCCGGCAGACCCGCGAGGTTGGTGTGGAAGTAGAAGATCGCTTCGCTCCCCGGCTTGCCATCGATGCGGGCCAAGGGTTCGTAGCTGCCCGGATCGGCATACACGTACAGGCTGGGCCTGCCGTCCTGCACCTCCTCAAGCAGTCGCAAGCCTTGCCAATGAAACAGCGTGCGGTGGCTCAGCTCGCTGGCGTTGTCGTTGTACACCTGCTTGCTGATGCGCCGCCCCAGCGGGTCGTAGTTGAAAACGATGCGCTGGGCCATTGATCCCTGCTGCTGGCGGACACAGATCAACCGGTGTTCCGCATCGTATTCGAAACGCTGGATGCGGTTGCTGCCGCTACGTTTTTCACTCAGCCGCCCAAAGCGGTCATAGCGAAAACGCTTGTCTTGATACACATGCACGCGGTTGTGCTTGATCAGGCCCTTGACCCGGTAGCCATCGAACAGGTTGCCGGCTGCGTCGTAATTGAGGCTCTCGATGTGCTGGCCCAACGACGCGGGGCTGCTGCGGTGCATGCTCTGGATCTGCTCGACAGGGTTGTAGCCGTACGCGGCACTGCCTTGATAGGACTTGCCGGTCGAGGTGTGGCCGTGAAATCGCCCGATCAGGCTGTCGTCATTGGCCGCCGTGGTCGGGCGGTTGCTGCCAGGTCGCTGGGTCTGGGTCAGTATCTCGGCCACCAGGTTGTCGCTGGCGTCGTACTGGTAGTCCTTCTGCAACAGCGGCAGCACCTCGCGGGCGACCTGGTGATAGTGCAACGCCTTCTGGCTGAGCCGGCCATTACGGTCGTAACGGGTACGGGTGTGCAGGGCGCCTTGAGTGCGCAGTACTTCCTCGTGCAGTGAATCGCGCTCAAAGTCGCTGATCACCCGCCCGCCCAGATTGATCTGATGCAGGTGGCCGCTGCCGTAGTACAGGTGGTTGAGTTGGCGCTGATCGGGCAGGGTCAGGGTTTCAAGGTTGCCCAGCTCGTCGTAGTCGTACTGCAGCAGCCCGGCGCTGTTGGTTTCGCTGAGCAGTTGGCCGAGGGCATCGTAGGTATAGTCGAGCCGCTGCTGGTCGCCCTGTGTGCCGGTAAAGCTGATCGCCAGCAGGTTGTCGGCGGTGTCGTAGGCATATTCGGTGACGCCATCATCGGTGCGTTTACGGATCAAGCGGCCCAGGGCGTCGCGCTCGAAATGGTGCACCAGTGGCGTGTTCGATTCGGCGCTGTCCTTGCCGTCCAGATCGGGCTCGGCGTGCGGCGCGGGAATATGGTGGATGCCGGTAACATCGCCCAACGGGTTGTACTGATAGATGCGCCCGCTACCGTCCAGGTCCTGCTGGGCCAGCAGGCGGTCCAGTACGTCCCATTCGAAGCGGTAGCGTTCGTGGTTTTCGTTACTCAGGTGCAGCAGGCGGCCATAGGCGTCGTAGCCGAACTCGACGGAATGGCCGAGGGCGTCAATCCGCTGGATCAGACGACCACTGCGGTCGTAACGCAGGCGGGTGATGCGCTGGGCCGGGTCGGTGTAGGCGATCAGTTGGCCGGCGGCGTCAATGTCGTAGCGGTCGATG
>NZ_NKIG01000042.1:0-41301 GCF_002255865.1 Pseudomonas sp. PGPPP1
TCGACCTGGTCGACGACGGACAATTTAAAGGTCAGCGAGTAATCACGCTGACTGCGCCTTTTTCCTGCATTCATTACGCCCTCCTGAGATTGGGTCAGAAGGTGTAAACCTTATTCAGGACGAGACAGGGAAAACAAAAAAGGCCCACCTTGCGGTGAGCCTTTTTTGATGCTGCGTATGGTGCCGGCACCAGGAGTCGAACCCGGGACCTACTGATTACAAGTCAGTTGCTCTACCAACTGAGCTATACCGGCGTGTTAGGGCGACGATTATAGCGATTGGCGAGGTTCTGTAAACCCCTGAATTCTGACTATTTTTGCGAAATGACAGGTTTTTTCACGGCGCTCGGGTTTTCGCCTGAAATGCGGGCGTTTTCATTAGCTGCCGTCGGCGCAATTGCTGGCGAATTTACTGTAGTCCAGCACCTGCTTTTGCCCGTGGGAATCCAGGTAGGTCATGTGTGCGTTCACCACGCCGCAGGCGGCGCTGCTGTCTTCGACTGTCGACAGTACGCGTTGGATATCCGGCTTCGCGCTGGCTTGGGCGTTGAAGGTGAGGGCCAGAAGGCTGGCGGCGATGAAGATGTTCCAGTTGTTGGGGTTCATGGCGATGTCCTCGCAAGATCAATAGTGGGTGTGGGGCTATTGAGCGCCTGAGAGGTATCTGGCCTGTGTCGTGGGGTGGTGGGTTTTGTTTCGTATTGTTTGTGTCTGCAATGCGGCTACATGCAGATACGAAGTGGGGTGAGTTCGGCGAAAATGGAAGGGATTGGTCGTTAAGTTTAGTTAACTGTTTGATTTGTTAGAATAAAGCAATAAGCCATAAAAATGACTAAATGCCGTTCATCTGAAACTAATTATCGTAAATCATCAAAATACTGACACTGCCAATCTGATATCACACAATGCGCGTCTTATTTTCCCGTCAATTGAAAGGAGGGCAGGCATTGAATCGTGAGCATGACATTTCAAAGTTATACAACGCGCTGGCTGCCAACCCTCCTGTTGATCCATCGGGTTTGGGCGAGCCGACGTCGCCTCCCCTGCAGCGTTTGCTCGACGATTTAAAGCTGGGCGTAACGGGCCTTTTGCACCCTCCTGAATTGGTAGAGGGGCCCTTTGGGCAGGTGTACTCGGATCAATCGGCGCCCAGGATTGTGGTGGTGGTGTCGGCTAAAGGCGGCGTGGGGCGCACCACGCTGACGGCGGCGATTGCCAGTAGTCTGCAGCGCCAGGGGCATCCTGCGCTTGCCCTGGAGCTGGACCCGCAAAATGCGCTGCGCCATCACGCGTGCCAGGCCGCCGACGTTCCCGGAATCGGGGCGACGAGCCTGCTTCATCAAGCGTGGGCGGCGTTACCTGTTCGGGGTTTTGCGGGTTGTCGCTTGGTCGCGTTTGGCAAAACCGACTCCGTGCAACGGCAAAGCCTGAACCGCTGGCTGGGCCAGGATGGCGAGTTTCTGGCCAAGCGTTTGTCGGGGTTCGGGCTTAATGGCCAGGATACGGTGGTCATTGACGTACCAGCGGGTGACAGCGTGTTCCTGAGCCAAGCGATGTCAGTCGCCGATGTTGTGTTGGTGTTGGTGCAGCCCGACGTCGCGTCGTTTCGTAGCTTGGCTCAGGCCGATAGTTTCCTTTCGCCGTACCTGATGCACGCCAAATCGCCCCATCGGTTTTATGTGATCAACCAGCTGGACGAAGCCCATCACTTCAGCCAGGACATGGTTGAGGTGTTCAAGCTGCGCCTGGGCGATGCGTTATTGGGCACGATCCGCCGCGATCCGTCGTTCAATGAAGCCCAAGCCTACGGTCGCGATCCGCTGGACCCTGCCATCAATAGCATCGGTTGCCAGGACATCAATGCGTTGTGCCGCACGCTGCTTCGGCGAATTGATTAAAAATACCTATGGCTGAGGGTTTTTTGGTCATTAAATTGACGACTCGCCGCTTGTCTAAAAAACGTACAGCAATATCATCAAAATAATGACACATTGCCTGCATTGTCACAGAATGCTTCCACAGAGACGCCTACAAAAAGACCTGCGGTAAGCCTTCTCCTTGCCGACCCCTCACGTCTTTAAGCCGCGTCGTGTGGGAGTTTGGGTAATGAGCTTCACTGATGAGCTTTTGGTGCTGTTCGGCAAGAACGTCACTCGAGATGCCCAAGGGCTGAATGCACGGCTGCACTTTTTTGGCAGCATTCCCGTCGATGACGGCACCCCGTTTCCTTCACAAATCCCCAGTGCCAATGAACATACGCTGCCAGTGGATGCCGTAACGTCGCGCCCGAAAGTGGTGGCGCTGGTGTCGGTCAATGGCGGCGTCGGTCGTAGTACGTTGGCCACTGCCTTGAGCAGTGGTTTGCAGCGCCAAGGCGAAACCGTCGTGGCACTGGACCTGGACCCGCAGAACGCCTTGCGCCATCACTTCGGCGTCAGCGCTGGCTTGCCGGGCATTGGTCGCACTAGCTTGCAGAATGCACAGTGGAACCTGATCCAGCAGGCCGGGTTTGCCGGCTGCCAGGTGATCCCCTTTGGCGATACCGATACCCAGCAGCGCGAAAACCTGCAGCGCTGGCTTAAGCGTGATTCGAATTGGCTGGCGCAACGCCTTTCGACCTTGGGCCTGACTGAACGCCACACGCTGATCATCGACACCCCCGCCGGCAATAACGTGTACAGCCAACAAGCGCTGAGCGTGGCCGATGTGGTGGTGGTCGTCGCCCAGGCCGATGCAGCCTCACTGGGTACCCTGGACCAACTGGATGCAATGCTGGCGCCGCACCTTGAGCGTGAGTATCCGCCGCGCGTGCACTTTGTGATCAACCAGTTGGATGACAGCAATGCCTTCAACCTGGACATGGTCGAGGCGTTCACACAGCGATTGGAGCGCGCGCCGCTGGAAGTGCATCGCGATATGGCGATCAGCGAAGCCCTGGCCTTTGGCACTGACCCGTTGGACAGCCGCGTGATGAGTTTGGCCACTGACGATATCAACGACCTTTGCCGGTTGTTGAAGGCGCCGAAAAACCGCGCGTAAGGCGCGTATAGATGCTTAACGCCAGATGCTTATGCACAATCGGTTGGATGCGGCCGTCACGAAACGGCCATTTTGTGGAGCCGTTCTCATCACCTCGCAACTGCCTGTTTTACGGGTGTTTTATGGCGTGAACAAAAAATGACCAGCCTGGCTCTTGTTCGGTAGCGTAGATGATTACAGGCCCCGTCAAGAATTCATCAACAGAGTTATCCACAGGCTGCCCTGCGACAATTTTGCCCCTTAATCGCGCTCGGCAAGCACCATCAGGTTGCGCGGCGTCAATGCCGGTTCGCAGAAGCTGCCTATCTCTACCTTGTAGCCGCTTTCGGTCAGATATAACGCTCGATCCAGGACCAGCCATAGCTCCAGCGGGCGCCGAAACAGACCACGCAGCAATTCCAGGTTCCGGACTTCGGCCAGGCGACGCCAGCCGTACGCCTCCAGCGCCACCCAATCCTGTTCACCTGTGGATAACCCTTTGAGGCTTGCCAGCTCGCGGCAGTAGTCAGAATAGGGTTTGTCCAACCAGCTGGCGGGCAGGGACGGTGTGGGCAGGTACTCATCGCACTGGCGCAGTTGGCGTTGCAGTCGGTCAAAACCCAGGCGTCGTGCCATGGAAGTGTCCCGTTGCAGGCGCACCCGGTTGCCGGCGGTGACGGTTTCACTCAGTGGCAGGCCCAGGTCATCCACCGACAGTTGCAAGGCTGAGGCGCGGCCTGCGCTGGACAGTGCTTGGTAGGCGTCTGCGCTGATGCGGTTGTAGCAGCACGGTGCCAACGCCAGTTGTTTGCAGCCGGCCGCACTGGCCAGTTGCAGCAGGCGCACATGCAGGTCGCCACAGGCGTGCAGGGCAACGGGAGTGTGTTCAGGGCTGATCGCCACATCGTCCATCACGTCTTGCAAGCGGTGGGTTACCGCTAGGCCGTGGTGGTCGCTTAAGGTTTGGCCTGCGGCGATCAGCGCTGGGTCATATTCCAGGCAGGTGAGTTGTTGCCCGGTTTGTAGCAGGCGTCGACCGAGGTGGCCCTTGCCAGCGCACCAATCCAGCCAGTGTGTGGGTGTTTGCGCAAACTGCAGCGCGGCGCCGAAGGCTTCGATCTGCTGCCACTTGCGGCCAGGTACATCGACATTCAGGCGATGGCGGGCGGATGTCAGGGGCTGGGTCGGTAACTTATCCACAGCACTGAGCTGGCGAGCCTGCGCGGCAAGCTGTGGGAAAGGCGCGGGGGCCGGCAGGTCATACGGGGTGTTGTGGCTGGTTTCGGCGTCATCCAACGAGCGTTGGCGCAACCAGTGTGCAAGCTCGGGATGTTGGGATTCCCAGGCGAGTTGAAGATGAGTAAAGGGCCGTGGTTTCCACAGCCCTTGGTGCTCGATCAGAAACTCATCCAGCGCCTCGAAGCGCGCTCTAACGTCCCTGGCATGCATCGACACGCAGCCAGCGTTCCAGCAATTTGAAGCCGCGTACCAGGATGTAAGCCATCAGCAGGTAGAACAGCCCGGCGGCGAAGAAGATCTCCACTGGCAAGTAGGTGCGGGCAATGATCGTGCGCGCCATGCCGGTCAACTCCAGCAGCGTTACGGTACTGGCCAGGGCGCTGGCCTTGAGCATCAGGATCACCTCGTTGCTGTACGCCGGCAGGCCGATGCGCGAGGCGCGGGGCAGGATGATGTAGAACAGCGTCTTGGGTTTGGACATGCCCAGGGCGCGTGCCGCTTCGATCTCGCCCGGCGGGATGGCCTGGATCGCGCCGCGCAGGATTTCGGCGATGTAGGCGGCGGTGTGCAGGGTCATGGTGGCGGTGGCACACCAGAACGGATCGCGCAGATACGGCCACATGAAGCTCTCACGCACGGCGTCGAACTGCGCCAGGCCGTAGTAGACCAGGAACAACTGCACCAGCAGTGGCGTGCCGCGGAAGAAGAAGATGTACGCGTAAGGCAGCGCGCTGACATACCAGCGGCGCGAGGAGCGGGCGATGCCTAGCGGAATCGCCAGCAGCAGGCCCGCGATCACGGCGATGGCTACCAGCTCCAGGGTCAGGGTCGCGCCCTGGGCCAGTTTGGGCAGCCATTTGATGATCACGGCCCAGTTCAGGCCCAGGTCGAAATGCGCCAGCCAGCTGTAGTCGCCGCTCATTGGGTGCTCCTTGCAAAGCCGCGGGCGGCGCGTTTTTCCAGGAAGTGCATACCGGTCATGGCCAACACGGTAAGGCCCAGGTACATAAAGGCCGCGACCATGAAGAAGGTGAACGGTTGCTTGGTGACCGTTACGCCGATCTGCGCGTGGCGCATGATTTCTTCCAGGCCGATCACCGAAACCAGCGCGGTGTCCTTCATCAAGATCATGAACAGGTTGCCCAGGCCTGGCAGGGCGATGCGCCACATTTGCGGCATGATCAAGCGGGTGAAAATCCGGAACTTCGACAGCCCCAACGCCACACCGGCTTCGCGGTGGCCCTTGGGAATGGCGAGGATCGCACCACGGAACACTTCCGTGGCGTAGGCACCAAAGCACAGGCCCAGGGCGATCACCCCGGCGGCAAAGGCGCTTAGAGAAAGGTCGGGGTTGCCGAAGAACTCACCGAGGGCACGCATCAGGTTGACCGTGCCAAAATAAATCAGCAGCACCCACAGCAATTCGGGAATGCCGCGAACGATGGTCGAATAAGCACCGCCAAGCCATTGCAGCGGCTTGTACGGGGATGTCTTGGCCAAGGCGCCGGCAAGGCCGAGCACCAGCCCCAGGCACAGGGCTGTGAGCGCCAGTTTGACGGTCATCAGCGCGCCAGCGGCAAGCGCCGGGCCGAATCCGTAGAGATCGAAATTCATGGTGTTTTCATATCGCGGCAGGCATTGCAAAAAGCCGACGCGCTCAAGTGAGCGCGCCGGGCATACCGTTCAGATCATTCGATGCTGAAAGGGAAGTACTTGTCGTTGATCTTCTTGTAGGTGCCGTCTGCCTTGATCTCTGCCAGGGCTTTGTTCAGGCGCTCGCGCAGTGGGTCGCCCTTGCGTACGGCGATACCGATCTTGTCGCTTTCTACAACCGGGTCGCCTTTGAACTCGTAGGCCGAACCGTCTTTGCTCTTGAGCCATTCGTACTGCACGTACTTGTCGGCCAGCATGCCATCGAGGCGGCCGGAGGTCAGGTCGAGGTAGGCGTTTTCCTGGGTGTCATACAGCTTGGCTTCGGTTTCAGGCAGCTTGTCTTCCAGGTAAGTGCCGGCCAGCGTTGCGCGCTGGGCACCGATAACTTTGCCTTTGAGGTAGGCAGCGTCGGTCTTGAAGTCCTTGGTGGCTTTAGGCGCGATGAACTGCAGCTTGTTGGAGTAGTACGGGTCGGTGAAATCGACAGCCTGCTTGCGCTCATCGGTGATGGAAAGCGAGGACACCAGGAAGTCGAACTTCTTGGCGTTCAGGGCCGGGATGATGCCATCCCAGTCGGACACATACACTTCGCACTTCTCGACTTTCATCTTGGCGCACAGGGCGTCGCCGATGTCTTTGTCGAAGCCGACGACGTTGCCGCTGGCGTCTTTATTGTTGAACGGCGGGTAGGCCGCTTCGATCCCCATTTTCAAGGTTTCTGCCATGGCCGTGGCGCTGAACGCCATCGAGACGGCCGCAGCCAGAAGGAATTTTTTATAGTTCTGCATGCATGTTGCTCCGTTAGCGGTTGCTGGACATGAATTGTTTGCAGCGCGCCGAAAGCGGGTTTTCAAACACCTGCTGTGGCGATCCTTGCTCTTCGACCAGGCCCTGGTGCAGGAACACCACTTCACTGGACACCTGGCGGGCGAAGCCCATTTCATGAGTGACCAGCAGCATGGTGCGGCCTTCTTCGGCCAGCGCGCGGATCACATTAAGTACTTCCTGAACCATTTCCGGGTCAAGGGCCGAAGTGGGCTCATCGAACAGGATGACCTTGGGCTGCATCGCCAGGGTGCGCGCGATGGCAGCACGTTGCTGCTGGCCGCCGGACAATTGCGCGGGGTAGGCGTGGCGCTTGTCACTGATGCCGACCTTGGCCAGCAGGGCTTCGGCCACTTCTATGGCTTCGGCTTTGCTTTGGCCGAGCACACGACGAGGGGCCTCGATGATGTTGTCGAGGATGCTCATGTGCGGCCACAGGTTAAAGTTTTGAAACACAAAACCGATTTCGCTGCGCAGGCGATTGATCTGCTTACCGTCGGCGGCCATCAGCTCGCCGTTCTTGGCGGCCTTGAGCTTGAGTTCTTCGCCGGCCACCAGGATCTGGCCCTGGTGCGGGTTTTCCAGCAGGTTGATGCAGCGCAGGAAGGTGGACTTGCCGGAACCGGAGGAACCCAGGATCGAGATCACATCGCCGTCGCGAGCGGTCAGCGAGATACCTTTGAGTACCTCCAGCTCACCATAGCGTTTATGCAAGTTGCGGATTTCAAGCGCGGGCGTGGCCTCGGCCATGTGGGGTCCTCATTGTGTTCGTTGCGATCCTGCTGTTGGGCCGCCTTCCTGGCGAGGCGCCAAGCTAGCACAGCGTTTATATGACAGCCAACAGCGCGGCGGGCGGTAAACGGGCGGTGTGCGGCAGGGTGTCGCATCGGCACAGCAGCGTGTCGCGCCATCAACAACCGAACAACCGTTTCAACCCGGAAAACCGCAGGTTTCGCGTAAAAAAGGGCGCGATGGTGCCAGCTTTGGCCGGGTGTTGGAAGGGTCAATCGGGCAAACGGTGCATATCAGCCCTTATATGGGGCGTCACGCACTTTTTGTGTGTGTTTTTGGTGCGTTTATTCGTCCTGAAAGTGAGTCGCTCGGTAACGCTATAGCGGAATGCCAGTAATCTCAATGACTTGCATGAACTATTGAATCGCGCTGCAGCCCGCGTCAATCGGGAGTCTGTAACATTTTGGCGCAAATCTTGCGTAAAAAATAAAGAACGCTCTGTTGGTTTCTTTTCACGAGAAAGATCCCGGGCTGGGCCGACCGTTTTCGCAATTCCTCGTAAAGGTGTGTCAATGAGTAGTACGCAAAGCTCCAATGACCTCGAACAGGGGCTCAAACCGCGTCACGTCACCATGCTGTCGATTGCCGGCGTTATTGGTGCCGGTTTGTTTGTTGGTTCCGGCCACGCGATTGCTGCCGCCGGGCCGGCCGTACTGCTGGCGTATGCCGCTGCGGGCACGCTGGTGGTGCTGGTGATGCGCATGCTGGCCGAGATGGCCGTGGCGTCGCCGGACACCGGCTCTTTTTCCACCTACGCCGACCGTGCGATTGGTCACTGGGCAGGTTTCACCATTGGTTGGTTGTACTGGTGGTTCTGGGTGCTGGTGATTCCATTGGAAGCCAACGCAGCCGCAACCATCCTGCATGCCTGGTTCCCTAATGTGGCCATCTGGGCGTTTACGTTGGTCATTACTCTGTTGCTGACGGCAACCAACCTGTTCAGCGTGAAGAACTACGGCGAGTTCGAGTTCTGGTTTGCACTGATCAAGGTAGTGGCGATCGTAGGTTTTGTGATCCTCGGCCTAGCGGCGATTTTCGGCTTCCTGCCAACCAGCCAAGTCAGCGGCGTTTCTCACCTGTTCGACACCCAAGGCTTCATGCCCAACGGCATGGGCGCGGTCTTGGCAGCGATCCTGACCACCATGTTCTCTTTCATGGGTACCGAGATCGTCACCATCGCTGCTGCTGAGTCGAAAAACCCAGGCCAGCAAATCACCAAGGCCACCAACTCGGTGATCTGGCGGATTGGTTTGTTCTACCTGCTGTCGATCTTCATCGTGGTATCCCTGGTGCCGTGGAACGATCCGACCCTGGCGGCCGTAGGTTCCTACCAGACCGTGCTGGAGCGCATGGGCATCCCGAACGCCAAGCTGATCGTCGACCTGGTGGTATTGGTTGCCGTAACCAGCTGCCTGAACTCGGCGCTGTACACCGCGTCGCGCATGTTGTTCTCGCTGGGTCGTCGCGGTGACGCGCCGGCTGTGGCCAAGCGCACCAACAAGAGCGGTACGCCTTACTGGGCAGTGTTGCTGTCGACTGGCGCGGCGTTCCTGGCGGTGTTCGCCAACTACGTGGCACCTGCGGCGGTATTCGAATTCCTGTTGGCCAGCTCCGGCGCTATCGCGCTGCTGGTGTATCTGGTAATCGCGGTGTCGCAACTGCGCATGCGCCAGAAGCGCACGGCGGCGGGCGAGAAGATCGTGTTCAAGATGTGGCTGTTCCCGGGCCTGACGTACGCGGTGATGGTGTTTATCGTCGGTACGCTGACCATCATGCTGTTCCAGGAAGCGCACCGGGTCGAGATTATCGCGACCGGTATCCTGAGCTTGTTGGTGGTGGTGGCGGGCTTGATGGTATCGAGCCGCCGCAAAGCCCAGAAAGTAGGCGCAGCGGTACTTAACTGACGCAGCGCGGTAAAAAATGTGGGAGCGGGCTTGCTCGCGAATACGGAGTGTCAGTCACTGAATCAGTCGGCTGACACACCGCATTCGCGAGCAAGCCCGCTCCCACATTGGGTTCTGGGTCAGTCCTCTGAGCTGGCCAGCGCTTGGGATGCCGCAACGTAATCCGCCTGGAACTGCGGCGACTCGATCCACGCCAGGGCGGCCGCTTCATCATCGCTGTCCGTGGCCCACTGCCGATATTCGATCAGTGCCGCCAGGATAAAGTCGGTGGCTTCTTCTTCGCCTTCCTGCTCCAGCACCAACGCCAGCAACGGGTGCGACAGGAACGCCGCGCACAACGCCTGCTGGCTGGTCTCGCCCGCAGCGCGCATCTCGACGAACAATTCGGTCAAATCCACTGACTCAAGATCAATACGGCTGTCATCGCCTGCAAATGCATCCGGCTTGGTCGCGACGGCGCGTTGGGTGCGGTTCTGCTTGGCCTTGGTCTTTGCGCGCTGGGCGCGTTTTTGCTGCTTGTTCGGCGAGGCCATGGGCTCAACGTCCTTGGGTTGTGGATCTGGGTGGCGTATTGAAGCGCAGGTGGGGGGAAATCCCAAGGGTATCTGTCGCCAATTGGCCGCTTTGCAGCCACGCGAGTGCAATCGGCCACAGCCGGTCCCGATATTCGCTACGGAAAAACGCGAAGTGCCCGATCTGTTTTTCTCCGATATCTTCGGGCGCGATCCTCAGATGGGTGCGTTCGCTACCGTCGAAGTAACTCAGTAATCGCTCGGTGGCTGCCACGGTCCCAAAGGGATCATCGGTAATGCTGATAGCCAGTAACTGTGCCTTCACTCGACTGAAGGGCAGTTCACCCAAGCTCCGCCCGCTGGGCCGGGTTTCATAGCGGGGTGTTGGCGTGCTCCAGTCCCGCACCACGCCTGCTGGCGTGTCTTCCAGCCAGCCCAGGCGCTTGCCGGGAAAGTAGCCGCACAGGGCGGTTACCAGCGGCATTACCACATGCCATTTTGCAAACATGCGCCAGCGGCTCTTCGCCTCGTAGTCTCGCCAGTACGCAAACTGCGCGCCCATCGTCACGATCCGCCGAATCACCGCGCCCGATGCACCCAGCCCGGCCGCGCAGCCACCGAAGCTATGGCCGACCACATCAATGGGTTGCCCTGGAAACTCCCGCTGTGCCCGCTGCACGATCGCCTCGAAATCCAGCACGCCCCAATCCGACCATGAGGCTTTGAAGCCCCGTAGCGAGCCGCGACGGGATTCGCCGATGCCGCGGTAATCGTAGGTGATCACATCAAGGCCGTTGGCGAACAGGTAATCGGCGAAGCGCGAGTAATAGCGGCAGCGTAGGGAGGTAGCGGCGTTGATGATCACCACCGGGCGTTCAACGTCGGTGCGCACGTGGCGCCAGGTGAAGCCGCCGATGGGGTGGCCGTCGCTGGCAGGCTCCTCGAAGGGTTCGCTTTGAATGAGCGTGGGTGTGGAGGCAGGCATTCTGGTGGGCGCGTCGTTCAGGTTCATTGTTTCTCGGCCTGTATTCGTTTTTATTTTTTAGTAACAGTTGCCCAGTTTGCCAGCACTTGTGTGCGCTTCGGTGGGTTCACTACTCTGCGGCGCCCATTACGGAGGTCTCTATGAGTATCCCACTCTCGCCCATCGTTTCAGCGTTTGAAATAGAAGAGCAGGCCGCCAGCTATGATCGCTGGGTTCGTGCCAAGGTGCAGGCGTCTATTGATGATCCGCGTCCGAATATCCCGCATGAGCAGGTTATGGCCGAGATGCGTGCTCTGATTGAGTCAAGGCGAAAAACGACCGATGCGAGTTGAACGAAGCCATCGAGGCTGCGACAACGACTCTTCCTGATCATCCGTATTTGTATCGTATGGGGCGTATTCCGGGTACTCGGGATTGTTGTGCACCCTAACTACCTGGTGGTGTATCGAATAACGGATTGGGTCGAAATACTGACTGTTTTACACGCCCGCCAGGAATACCCCTGACAGGCGATCTACTCCATAATCGTTCGACCTTGACCCTGTAGACGCATAGCCTTGCGCTTTTGCGACCCGTCTGAGCGATCCAATGACTCGCGACACCCTCGAACACAACCAGATCCCCCTCTACTTCGTCGTCGTCCTGCTGGCGATCATCTTCGGCCTGCTCGCACCCTCATTGGCCCACGGCCTCAACGTACTGGTCACCCCCGCCATCGCAGTGCTGATGTACGCGATGTTCCTGCAAATCCCCTTTCTGGAGCTACGCCAAGGCTTGGGCAACAAGCGTTTCCTGTCGGCGTTGCTACTGGCCAACTTCATCCTGGTGCCGTTGCTGGTGTGGGCGTTGACTCGTGGCCTGGTGGAGCGCCCGGCGTTGCTAGTCGGGGCGTTGCTGGTGCTGCTGACGCCGTGTATCGATTACGTGGTGGTGTTTACCCATATCGGAAAGGGCGATTCGCGCTTGATGCTGGCAGCGACGCCGGTGTTGCTGTTGTTGCAGTTGGCGCTTTTGCCGGTGTACCTGGGGTTGATGCTGGGGGCGCAATCGGACGTTGTGGTGGCGGCGGGGCCGTTTGTAGAAGCGTTCCTGTTGTTGATTGTGGTGCCGATGGTTCTGGCGGTGCTGACCACATCGCTGGCGAAAAAATCGGCGATTGTTGGCGCATGGAACAACGCCTGGGCCTGGTTGCCGGTACCGGCCATGGCGCTGGTGCTTCTCGTGGTGATCGGCTCGCAGATCACTTCAGTGGTGCGTGATATCCGCTTGCTGGTGCCGGTGATCCCGGTTTATGTGGGCTTTCTGGTGTTGGCACCGTTGATGGGAATGTTGGCTTCGCGCGTGTTTGCGTTGCCAGCGGCGACCGCGCGGGCAGTGACGTTCAGCGCGTCGACCCGCAACTCGCTGGTGGTGCTGCCCTTGGCGTTGGCGTTGCCGGAAGAGGTGCGCGGCTTGGCTGCCACGGCGGTGATCCTGCAGACCCTTGTAGAGCTGATTGGCGAGCTACTCTACATCCGTCTAATCCCGGCACTGGTGTGGCCCGCAGGTCGGTAAACCCAGGATTGTTCGGGTTTGTTCAGGCGCTATTCAGGGATGCGTTCGGCACCATGAGTCGGCGCCCCTTACCTGACAGGTCTATCGATGGATCACCGCAACCGCTTTCGCCTGGAGTCCCTGGGCATTTTCCTGATTGCTTTGTTGTTGTTCACCTTGGGTATCTGGGATCAGCAGCCCCAGGGGTTTGACGGGCGATGGGCGCTGTTCCTGCAAGAAATGTTTCGCCATGGCGCGAGCTTTTTCCCCACTACCTATGGGCAGCCTTACGCGGACTATCCTGGTACCGCGACCTTCTTCAGTTTTGTCTTTGCCCGATTGTTCGGTGCGCCCAATCATCTGGCTAATGTCCTGCCCACGGCCCTCGCGTCCGCTGGGGTTGTCGCGCTGATCTACCGCTTGCTGGTCCCGTTGAGTCGCCAGTGGGCGCTGCTGACGGTGCTGCTGACGCTGCTCACCGCGCAGTTGCTCGATAAGTCGCGCTCGGTGTGCCTGGATCAGATGGTGTCGCTGCTATGCGTAGGCAGTTTCTACCTGTTGCACACAGGCGAGCGCCTGGGGTCTCGGCTGCGCCAGTTGGCCGTGTTCCCATTGTTCATCCTGGGGTTCGCGATTCGTGGGCCGTTGGGGTTGATCGAGGTGTGTGGCGTTGTGTGCGTGTACTGGGCGCTGAGTCGTCCGGGGCAGCGGGTCAAGCAGGTGCTGATCCATGGCGTGGTCGGCCTGCTGCTGTTGGCGGCGTGCTGGTGGCTGCTGGTGAAGCTGGCGCGAATCAGCGGTGGCGATGCTTTTGCCGACGAGGTGTTCAAGATGCAAGTCGGTGGGCGCCTCGATGAAAGCGGCGAGCCGTTCTATTTCTACTTCCAGCTGAGTGTTTACCGTTACTTCCCGGTGGTGCCTCTGGCGCTGGCCACGTTGATCGCGCTGCGCCATCGCTGGTCGGAGCGGTTCGTGAATGAAGACGTGCAGATGGTGGTGCGGCTCGGCGCCTGTGGCTTGATGATTTTGCTCGGGTTGTCGGTACCGCACTTCAAGCGTGCCTATTACATCCTGCCGATGGTGCCGCTGTTTGCCGCTGTCGCCGCCTATGGGCTGCTCCAGGCGCAAAACTGGCTCGTTGGCGTGCGCAGGTGTTACGAGTGGCTCGTCGCGGCGCTGCCGGCGTTGTGCGTGGTTGTAGTCTTTGTCTGTCGGCATGGGTGGCAAAAGCACGGTTACTGGCCGGACGTTTCGTTGCCGTTGTTGATCGGCGCCCTGTTGATTCTGCAAGTGGCGGCGGTCATCGCCTGGCGTCGTGTAGGTCGACTGGTCTGGCTCAGCGCTGTCGCATTGGTTGCGCAATGGCTGGTGTTGGTGGCGGTGGTCGACCCTGCCAAGGACCTGCAATTCGACACCCGTACCTTCGTCGGCCATGTTGAGGCGCTACGAGTCACGCAGCCGGGGCCGCTGGTGTTTGTCAATCTCGGTCGGGATACCTGGGCGGTGCGTTACATGATGAACCTGGACCACGACGAGCAGCCGCTGTTTGTCGGGGGCAGCGAGGTTGAGCGGTTGGCCACGTTGCCAAGGCCTGCATGGGTGATCGTGGCGCGCAAGGAGACGGCGTTGCTGGTGGGGACGCCGCTGGAGCATCAGGTGCCGGTATTCAGTGGGCGGTTGAATGACAATCCGTTGATGGTGTTTTTGCTGAAGTGACGGGCTAGGGCCACGATGGGGTGATGACAGTCACCCTACGCGGCTCAATAAATCGCAGCCAACAAAAAACCCGCACTAGGCGGGTTTTTTGTGTGTTTCAGATGGCGCTGGCACCACCTAAAACTAATTAGTGGTGCCCAGAGACGGAATCGAACCGCCGACACGGGGATTTTCAATCCCCTGCTCTACCGACTGAGCTATCTGGGCAACGGGGCGCATTAAACGGGTTTTTCAGGGGGTCGTCAAGCAAGTTTTCAAAAAATATTTAATTATTACCGTCGCTTACGTGCCGACCCCGGTTTTTGATCAATTATTGAGCAGGCGGCACGTAACCGTCGGCCTTGGCGTAATCCTCGCCGGAAAAGAACTTGTCCATCTCGCCTGCCAAATATTTGCGGTCTTCGGCGTTCATCATGTTCAGGCGTTTTTCGTTGATCAGCAGGGTCTGGTGTTTCAGCCAGTCGGCCCAGGCTTTGGCAGAGACGTGGTCGTAGATGTCCTGGCCCTTGGCGCCCGGATACGGAGGGCGCTCCAAGGCTGGCAGTTCTTCTTTGTACTTGCGGCACATTACGGTGCGGGTCATGACGACACTCCTGCATTCAATACGTCGGCCGCGCGCTTCAGCAGTTTTTTTACCGGGGCGGCAAGGCCCAGGCGCGGCGGGGTGGCGAGGTTATACCAGAGCCAGTCGGCCTCGGCCACGTGATGGGCCGATTCCTCGACCTGGACCAGCCAGGGTTCGATCGCCAGTTGAAAATGGCTGAAGGTGTGGATCAACCCCGGCAGCTCCTGTTGCTTGCCCAGTTCCAATGCGTGCTGGTGGGCGAGGTGTTCCAGGTCTTGCAGGTCGTCCAATTCCGGCAAGCTCCACAGTCCACCCCATAGCCCTGTCGATGGGCGGCGGTAAAGCAGGATCGCGCCCTCGGCGTTCGCCAGCATGGGCATCAGCGTGCGCTTCTGAGGGATGGTCTTGCGCGGCTTGGGGATGGGGTAGCGTGTCTCCAGGCCGAGCATGTGGGCTTCGCAGCCTTTTTCCAGCGGGCACAGCAGGCAGCTGGGTTTGCTGCGGGTGCAGAGGGTGGCGCCCATGTCCATCATCGCCTGGGTGTAGGCGTTGACGCGGTCGTGTGGCGTGAAGCGCTCTGCGGTCGCCCACAGCTGCTTGGCGACCTTGGGTTCGCCCGGGTAGCCCTCCTGGGCGGTAAAGCGAGCCAGCACGCGCTTGACGTTGCCGTCGAGGATCGGTGCGCGCAGGCCCATGCTCAGGCTGGCGATTGCGCCGGCGGTGGAGAGGCCGATGCCTGGCAATTCGGTGAGCTTTTCCACATCCCTGGGAAATTCGCCGCCGTACTCGGCCACGACAATTTTCGCGGTCTTCTGCAGGTTGCGCGCCCGGGTGTAATAACCCAGGCCCGTCCACAGGTGCAGCACTTCATCTTCGGGCGCGGCGGCCAGGGCTTCGACCGTCGGCAAGGAGGCCATGAACCGGTCGAAGTAATTGAGCACGGTGCTCACCTGGGTCTGTTGCAGCATGATCTCCGAGACCCACACCCGGTAGGGCGTTATGCCCTGTTGCCAGGGCAGGTCATGGCGACCGTGGCGGTCGTACCAGTCCAGCACCGCCGTTGAAAACTGCTCGTTTCTCATCGCTTGAACAGGCCTTTCAAAGCATCTTTGAGTTGTGGATTAACCTTGTCGAGTTTCTCTTCCAGCTTCTCGCTTAGCTTGTTGCCAGCAGCCTTGATCGCCACCTGGCTCAGGCCGTCCTTGTCCAGGCGGCACGCCTTGGCGCCCAGTTCCAGCGGGCCACGGCAGCGCAGCGGGACTTCGATGTTCTGGAAATTGGAACCCACCTGGCAGGCAGGGTCCGGTACGTCGCGCTGGTCGCCTTCGACGATGATGCCGACGCGGTAATCCATGCCCAGCACACGCAGGTCGACGTCACCGTTGCCGTTCACCGTCAGGCCAGGAATGCGCACTTTCAGGTCCGGGTTGCTGGCGACGCCGTTGCGGAACGTCAGGTTGCCCTTCAACTCCTGGAATGGCGTGTCCTTGCCCTGCGGTGTGGTGCTCAAGGTCTTGCGGTTGAGCAGGGCGATACCGGTGCACAGTTGCTGTTCAAGGTTGGCGTTGAGCAGCACGCCGTTGTTGATCACAAAGCTGGCAGTGCCGTTGAGGCTGTCGATCAGGGCTTTTTGGCTGTTGCCACGGCCGCTGAGATTGCTGTCGAGGGTGATCTGGCCCTTCACTGGCGGCGTTTGCCCTTGGGCTTGCAGGATCCGTTCGACCGGCACTTGCTTGATGTGGGTTTGCAGCGCCAGCACGGGAATATCCTGGCGCACGTCGAGGTTGCCGTTAGCCTGGAATGTGCCGTTGTAGAGGCCGCCGCTGAGGGTGTCGAGCTTGAGTTGGCCATCAATGCCGGACGCTTTCAGTGCAGCATTCTGGATCGGCAGCTTGCTCAAGGTCAGTTGGCCGAAGGAGAGGTCGGCGTTCACGTCCAGCGTGCGCAGGCGAGGCAATGGCAACAGTTTGTCGGTGCTCCAGGCGCCTTTGGTCGGGGCATCCGGCAGCGGGGTGGTGCCACCGGCGGCCATGGCGCCAGCCTCGCTGTTCTGGACTTCGGCCTGGCGTGCGGCGGCCGCGCCCTTGGCGGATTCGGACTTGGCCGGCAGGTAGTTGTCAGCGTTGAAGGTGTCGCCCTTGAGCTGGACTCGCAGCGACTGCTTGGCAAAGTCGTCCACGGCGAGGCGACCCGTGAAGGTGCTGCCGTCGAGTTTCAGGTTCAAGTCTTCAAAGGCCGCGCTGGTCGGCGTGCCGGTGAGGCGGCTGACCAGCTCGACCTTGCTCAGGCTGCCTTCGGCCATGGGCGGCAGCGGATGGCCAACGCTGTCGAGGAACTTGGCCAGGTCAAACTGGGCGATGGACAGGGCGCCGCTGAATTGCGGGGTCTTGTCCAGGTTGTTGACCTTCAGTTCGCCCAAGGCACGCAGTTGGTTGGCCGAGAGTTTCAGGTTGGTCCACTCGGCGATATTCGCCGCTTGGTCCACCAGCAACTGGCCTTGGGTGGAGAAGCTCACGGTCTTGCCTTGCAGCGGCTCGCCCGTGGCTTCGCCAGTGATCTTCATGTCTTCGAACTGGTAGCGCTTGAGGGCGCGCTGGATGCGCAGGTTACCGTTGAGCTCGGTCTTGATGCGCATCACCGGCTGGTTGCTGCCGAAGAAGGCGGTGAGTTTTACCGGAATGCTGGCGCCTTCGTGCACGGCGCCGGCGCTCAACTGAATGCTTTCGGCGCTGAACTGCTTGCCGGTCTGCTCGTCATTGTATTCAACGCGGGCGTTGTTGATGGTCAGGCTGTCAATGTCCAGGCGAATCGGCTTGGATGGTTTTTCAGGCTCGTCGGCCGGTTGTTCTACCGTGGCGGGGGCGCCGGTAGTCGTCTGGGTCACGTTCTTGCCGATGTCCTCCCAGTTGCCATGGCCTTGCTTGTCGCGGTTGAGGCGTAGGTTCAGGCCCTCGACGCGCACGTCGCTCATCTGCACTTCACGGCGCAGCAGCGGCAGCACGCGGACCGACAGGCCGAGCATCTGCAGGTCGGCGAACGGTTGGGTTGGATTGGTCAGGGTCGCCACGCTGGCTTCGTGCAGCTCCAGGCCGAGCCAAGGAAACAGGCTCCAGCCGATGTCGCCATTGAGCGTCAGCTCGATGTGGGCCTTGTCGCGGGCAATCTGGCGAATCTCGTCTTTATAGTCGTTGGGATCGAAGAGATGGGTCAGGGCAAAGCCCAGAGCCACAATGATCAGCAACAGCCCGAGAAGTACCAGACCCAGGATTTTGCCGAACGCTTTCATGGGCGAGTCCTTGTATGTCGATTTCAAAATTTAGCCGCAGAGTATAACGCCGCTAACCGTACGTCAGTTCGCAGATCGTTACATTGTATCCAGCCCCAGCAAAACGGGAATTTGGCGTCAAACAAAACAGATATTCCGAAAAAGGTGATATCAGTTTGGTTTTTCTGTCACCCGCAGGTGCTAATCTGCGCCGGTTCGTCTGCCTTCTGCGACATAGCGTCGCGCTCAAATGGAGCTTTACTCAAAACAACGGCCAACACTCTGCGTGCAAGGCCGAGGGAGAGAGCGCCTGACGGACACATACTAACAACTGGGGGAAACACCAATGAGCACTAGCACTGCGGCAGCTTCAACTGCCGCGCAGCCTGCTTTCCTGTCCAAGGAACGCATTATCGCCAAGCCCGGGTTCAACCGCTGGCTGGTTCCACCGGCCGCGCTGGCCATCCACCTGTGCATCGGCATGGCCTACGGTTTCTCGGTGTTCTGGTTGCCGCTGTCCAAGGCACTGGGCGTCACCAAGCCGGTCGCCTGCGCGCCGGACATGAGCTTCATCGCACAAGTCTTCTCGTCCCAATGCGACTGGCCCATCTCCATGCTGGGCTGGATCTACACCCTGTTCTTCATCTTCCTGGGCTGCTCGGCAGCGATCTGGGGCGGCTGGCTGGAGCATGCCGGGCCGCGTAAGGCTGGCGTTGTATCGGCATTGTGCTGGTGTGGCGGTCTGTTGATCTCGGCGTTGGGCATCTATACCCACCAGATCTGGCTGATGTGGATCGGCTCCGGGGTCATTGGCGGTATCGGCCTGGGCCTGGGCTATATCTCGCCCGTGTCGACCCTGATCAAGTGGTTCCCGGACAAGCGCGGCATGGCTACCGGCATGGCGATCATGGGCTTCGGCGGCGGCGCGATGGTAGGCGCCCCGTTGGCAGCGGCATTGATGGGCCACTTCGCTACGCCAACCAGCGTAGGCGTGTGGCAGAGCTTCCTGGTGATGGCCGCGATCTACTTCGTGTTCATGATCGGCGGCGCACTTTCCTATCGTGTTCCGCCAACCGGTTGGAAGCCTGAGGGCTGGACCGCGCCGGCGAAAAAAGCCAGCAACGCGATGATCACCCACCGTCACGTCCACGTGAATGTGGCGTGGAAAACCCCGCAATTCCGCCTGGTCTGGCTGGTGCTGTGCCTGAACGTATCTGCCGGTATCGGCATCCTCGGCATGGCTTCGCCGCTGCTGCAGGAAGTGTTCGGCGGCAAGTTGCTGGGTGTGGATGTGCCGTTCGGTCAACTGGATGCCGGTCAATTGGCCTCCATCGCGGCTATCGCTGCGGGCTTCACCGGGTTGCTGAGCCTGTTCAACATCGGTGGCCGGTTCTTCTGGGCGTCGTTCTCCGACTATCTGGGCCGTAAAAACACTTACTTCGTGTTCTTCGCCCTGGGTTTTGCCCTGTACGCGCTGATCCCGAACCTTGGCCACCTGGGCAACGTTTCGCTGTTCGTGGCGGCGTTCTGCATCATCCTGTCGATGTACGGCGGTGGTTTTGCGACCGTGCCGGCGTACCTGGCCGACCTGTTCGGCACGCAGATGGTGGGCGCGATCCACGGTCGCCTGCTCACCGCTTGGGCGGCTGCGGGTGTATTGGGCCCGGTATTGGTGAACTACCTGCGTGAATATCAACTGAGCATCGGCGTTGAACGCGCTGCCGCTTACGACATCACCTTGTATATCCTCGCCGGCCTGCTGGTGCTGGGTTTCATCTGCAACTTGCTGGTGCGTCCGGTAGCCGACAAGTACTTCATGACCGACGCCGAACTGGCGGCTGAGCAAGCGCTGGGTCATGACAAAGGGGCTGACGCCACCACTTCGCTGGAGTGGAAAGCGGCTTCTGGTAGCGTGCCATTGGCGATTGCTGCCTGGCTGGTGGTCGGTATTCCGTTGGCGTGGGGTGTTTGGGTGACCCTGCAAAAAACCGCGGTACTGTTCCACTGATACGTATAGCCTCTCACGCAAAGTGAGAGGCCCCGGTACTAGTCCTGCTTCTTGTCTGGCAAGGGCTTGCTGGAAGCGCCACGCCATGGGATCCGCTGGAACCATGGCCGTGGCACCGGGTGCACGATCACCCGCAGGGCGCGTGCGTAATCCATCACCAAACCGGGCGTCCAGGCCATCGTCATTGCGCGCTTGCGCACTTGCGCGGCAATCCACAGCTCAGGCATGAGCAGGGTCTGCAGCACCGAACGCCAACGTCGCGACCGTTCCGACAACACACCATCCATCGACGCTTCCAGGGCAAATGCCACGCTGCTTGAGCAGTTGCGGTAGGTCAGGTTGTAGGTGGCTTGCCGACGATAGTTGTTCGAGAACTCGACCAAGGCCTTGCGGCTGTACTGGTGGAACACGATCTTGCGGTCCGAATCGCACCAGTTGGCCACTTCGGTGGCGTAGTCCGGCAGGAAGGTCCCAGGCACGTCGTTGTTGCGGGTCGCCTTGAGGATGCGGAAGAACTCCGACGGTGAACGGTCGATGTCGGCGACCGGGTACAGGCTCAAATACACCGATGGCGACAGCTCAATGGCCGCGTGACCGGTTGAAATCACACCCTGCGCATCCACCGCGGCAATGTAGCGATTGATGATCGGGCGGGGGATTGTGGCCGCGCTGGCCGTGCCTTCTGGTGTCCAGATATGCACCACCAGAGGGTCGTTGCCAGGTGCCTCTGGCTCGGGCTGTTCCGGCTGTGGTTCTTCGGGTGGCAGCTTTTTGAAGTCCGACAACAGGTCTCGGGGCGCCAGCAATTCAAAGGTCGAGGTGCCGTGGCGCAAGCGCTGTACGCGACGAGCGATACGCACGGTATTCAAGCCGCTGACAATCATCAGTGCCCCGAGGAAAAACGACACGGTTGCGCTGTTGCTGATCGGGTAGGGGCTCACCAGCAGCACGGCGAACACCACCTGCACGCCGCCGCTCAGCAGCGCCGAACGCCAGCGTGGAAACCGCACCACCCAGGCCGAAGTGATCGCCAGCAAGCCGATCACAAAGTAGGTAAAGCCAAAGATGATCGCCAGCAGCAGGTTGCTGTAGACCTTGTCGGCCAAGATCAGCACCGCCACGAAAAAGCAGATGCCGCCCTTGAAGAACAGCACCGCGCGTTGCGTGCCGACGCCGCTGGACGCCACGCTCAGGGTCACAATGCTTTCCAGCAGCAACAGCAGCCCGAACGCGCGCAGTGGGAAATACAACTCGCCATCCAGCCCGTCGATCATGACGCCCAGGCCCAGCGCGCCCCAGACGATGCCGACCAGTCCGAGAAACCAGAATTTGGAACGGACGAATTCAACGCCGAACAGCAGTAAAGCAATCTGAATCATGAACACACTCGTACAGGTAAACGCGAATTGCCAACGATAAAAAATCAGGAATAACGGTTGGTTTGCCAGTTGCCGACAATCACTTGTCCCGTCGCATCCCTAAGGGCACCGGGGCTCTGGTCGTAGAGGGTGAGCCAGTCTCCGTTGCCCTTGTCGATGCGAAAGGCCAGCGACGACGCACGCAGGCCGACGTCCGCAGACCAATGGCGTTCGAGCTTGTCGCGATCTTCCGGGTGCACACGGTTCAGCACGTGCCGCACGGTGTTCATCGGCAGCGTGCCAACGTCCAGCAACGTCGCCAGGTTGTCATCCCACACAATCTCGCCCGTGCCGGGGTGCAGTTGGTACATCACGCCTTCACCCGGCAGCCGCCCGGTTTCTGGGTCGTAGGGCTTGTTGGATTGGGTCATCAGGCGCACGGCTACCACCAGCAGCGCGGTGATCGACAGGTAACTTTGCGCCAACAACAAAGGCTCGCCTTCCAGCAGACCGGGCACATAGAACGGGCCGGTCTTCTGGTCGGTGTAATTGACCACGATGCTGCCCAGCACCAGCAGCGCCATGGAGCCGCCGGGACTGCGCCAGGCCACGCAGACCGCGAGCGTCAGCGCGATGGGCAGGCACGCCAGGAGGAAATACACCGCCGCACCGGCGTCGGTGTCCAGGATGCTGGTGAGCCAACCCGGCGGGGCCCCGAAGATGTACCAGGTGTTCAGTGCCAGAAGCAGCAGGCACAGGCCGCCGGCGGCTTTTTCCCGCGTCGAGGTGGGGAAGTCGCGCAGGTTGCTGTTCAGCACGTTCATCACCACCACCGTCGCGAAGAACACGCCGTTGACGCCGGACATCCAGTTGCTCAGGAACGTGTGTTGCGAAGCCTCCCCGGCCAGTAACAACCAGGTTTTCCTGATCAGCGCCTGGGCACCACACACCGCTACCGTTGCCACCAGCCACAAGACGATGGCATGCACGTCATCGCCCCGCCGCGCGAAGTGGCGCACCAGCCAGGCGATGGCCACCGAACCCGCCAGCGCCACCGCTGAAAACGCGAGGGTGGGCAGCAAGGCATGCCACCCGTGTTCGCCCAGCAGCACTCTTGCGGCCAGCAGCGCCACGAACAGCATCGGCCAGTGGTTGCGCTGGGAACTCAGGAACGCCGACACCGAAACGCCTGCCGGGAACCAGATAATCGCCATGTTCGAGACGGGATCTTCAAAGGCCAGCGACGCAACGCCGGACACGTAGTAGACCAGGGCCCACAGGAAAAGCACGCCAGTGCGCCGTAAGGCGTTCGGTATCGTCACGGTTCAGTATTCATCAGGTTTAAACTTAGAGTTTATGGTACAGCGAAGCCGTCATGGGGTTCCGGGTAATTGTTTGGTGCGCACCATCCTGGAGCGTCTGGTTGTACGCACATGTCTAACAACGGCACTCCATCAGTCTTATCCCCTTCGATGTTTCTGTTTGGCGCCCGCGCCCCTATAATGGCTGCCTTTTTCGCCCAATGATTTTGCGGAGCTGGTGATGGCCGAACGTAAGGCGTCCGTCGAGCGCGACACTCTGGAAACCCAGATCAAAGCCTCGATCAACCTGGATGGCACCGGAAAGGCCCGATTTGATATCGGTGTACCTTTTCTTGAGCACATGCTGGACCAGATCGCCCGTCACGGGCTGATCGACCTGGATATCGTCAGCAAGGGCGACCTGCATATCGACGACCACCACACCGTGGAGGATGTCGGTATCACCCTCGGCCAGGCGTTTGCCAAGGCCATCGGCGACAAAAAAGGCATCCGTCGCTACGGCCACGCCTATGTCCCGCTGGACGAAGCGCTGTCGCGTGTGGTCATCGACTTCTCCGGCCGCCCAGGCCTGCAGATGCACGTGCCGTACACCCGCGCCACCGTGGGTGGCTTTGACGTCGACCTGTTCCAGGAATTCTTCCAGGGTTTCGTCAACCACGCGCTTGTCAGCCTGCACATCGACAACCTGCGCGGTACCAACACCCACCACCAGATCGAAACCGTGTTCAAGGCTTTCGGCCGCGCACTGCGCATGGCGGTTGAGCTCGATGACCGCATGGCCGGGCAGATGCCTTCGACCAAGGGCGTCCTGTAATGCAGACGGTCGCGGTTATCGATTACGGCATGGGTAACCTGCACTCGGTGGCCAAGGCCCTCGAACACGTAGGTGCCGGCAAGGTGCTGATCACCAGCGATGCACAGGTGATTCGCGAAGCTGACCGAGTGGTATTCCCCGGCGTCGGCGCGATTCGCGATTGCATGGCCGAGATCCGCCGCCTGGGCTTTGACAGCCTGGTGCGCGAGGTCAGCCAGGATCGTCCGTTTCTCGGCATCTGCGTGGGCATGCAAGCCCTGCTCGACAGCAGTGAAGAGAACGACGGCGTCGACTGCATCGGCCTGTTCCCGGGCCAGGTGAAGTTCTTCGGCAAGGACCTGCACGAGGACGGCGAACACCTGAAAGTCCCGCACATGGGCTGGAACGAAGTGCGCCAGACCGTGGATCACCCGCTGTGGCACGACGTGCCGGACATGGCGCGTTTCTACTTCGTGCACAGCTACTACATCGCCGCCGGTAAGCCGGGCCAGGTGGTGGGTGGTGGGCACTACGGCGTCGACTTCGCCGCTGCGCTGGCCGAAGGTTCGCGCTTTGCCGTGCAGTTCCATCCGGAGAAGAGCCATACCCATGGCCTGCAATTGCTGCAGAACTTCGCCGCCTGGGATGGGCGCTGGTAAATGAGCCGCAAGCCGAAGTTGCCGGTCTTGAACCTCACGCCCGAACAGGAGAGTGAGGCTACCCTCAAGATCAAGCGTTTCATGGAAGATCGCTTCGAGCTGAAGCTGGGTTCGTTCGAGGTCGCCGAGATCCTCGAACTGTTCACCACCGAAGTTGCTCCGCACTATTACAACAAGGCGATTTTCGACACGCAGACGCTCCTTAAAGAAAGGTTCGAAAGCATCGAAAGCGACTTGTGGTCGCTTGAGAAACCCTGATTTCCCAAGCATTGCTGAATATCGAATAAGGTTTGCCAGATGCTGATTATCCCCGCTATCGATCTCAAGGACGGCGCCTGCGTACGTCTGCGCCAAGGCCGCATGGAAGACTCCACCGTGTTCTCCGATGACCCGGTGAGCATGGCTGCCAAATGGGTAGAAGGAGGCTGCCGTCGCCTGCATCTGGTGGACTTGAACGGCGCCTTCGAAGGCCAACCGGTCAACGGCGAGGTGGTTACCGCCATCGCCAAGCGTTACCCGAACCTGCCGATCCAGATCGGCGGCGGTATTCGCTCGCTGGAAACCATCGAGCACTACGTCAAGGCAGGCGTGAGCTACGTGATCATCGGCACCAAGGCGGTGAAAGACCCGGCCTTTGTCGCCGAAGCGTGCCGCGCGTTCCCTGGCAAGGTCATCGTTGGCCTGGACGCCAAGGACGGTTTCGTCGCCACCGACGGCTGGGCCGAAATCAGCACCGTGCAGGTGATTGACCTGGCCAAGCAGTTCGAAGCCGACGGCGTGTCTGCCATCGTTTATACCGACATTGCCAAAGACGGCATGATGCAGGGCTGCAACGTACCGTTCACCGCTGCGTTGGCGGCGGCTACCAAGATCCCGGTGATTGCATCCGGTGGTATCCACAACCTGGGTGACATCAAGTCGCTGCTGGACGCCAAGGCGCCTGGCATCATCGGCGCCATCACCGGTCGTGCGATCTACGAAGGTACCCTGGACGTTGCCGAAGCCCAGGCTTACTGCGACGCCTACAACGGCTGAGGACTGACCATGGCGCTGGCCAAACGCATCATCCCTTGCCTGGACGTCGACAACGGTCGCGTGGTCAAGGGCGTCAAGTTCGAGAACATCCGCGACGCCGGCGACCCGGTGGAAATTGCCCGTCGCTACGATGAGCAGGGTGCCGACGAGATTACCTTCCTCGACATCACCGCCAGCGTCGACGGCCGCGACACCACATTGCATACCGTGGAGCGCATGGCCAGCCAGGTCTTTATCCCGCTGACCGTGGGCGGTGGCGTGCGCACCGTGCAAGACATCCGCAACCTGCTCAATGCCGGCGCGGACAAGGTTTCGATCAACACCGCCGCCGTGTTCAACCCGGAGTTTGTCGGCGAGGCCGCGCAGCACTTTGGCTCGCAATGCATCGTGGTGGCCATCGACGCCAAGAAGGTTTCCGGCCCGGGCGAAACCCCGCGCTGGGAAATCTTCACCCACGGCGGTCGCAAGCCGACCGGCCTCGACGCGGTGGAGTGGGCGATGAAGATGGAAGGCCTGGGCGCCGGTGAAATCCTGCTGACCAGCATGGACCAGGACGGCATGAAAAACGGCTTCGACCTCGGCGTGACCCGCGCCATCAGTGATGCACTGGGCATTCCGGTGATCGCCTCGGGTGGCGTCGGCAACCTGCAACACCTGGCCGACGGCGTGATCGAAGGCCACGCCAGTGCAGTGCTGGCGGCGAGTATTTTCCACTTTGGCGAATACACCGTTCCCGAGGCCAAGGCCTACATGGCTGCGCGCGGTATCGTCGTTCGCTAAACGCTGCTGGACACCATGGCAGGCGCGGGGCACTCTCTGCGCTTGCCATGGATTTCGGTAACCTTCATGTTCAAACACTTGCTGCTTGCCCTCGCCAGTACGTCCATCCTCCTGGTGGGTTCGGCCCACGCTGAGGAACCGTCCGGCACCGCCTTGGTGTTGCTGACGGAAAACTTCCCGCCGTACAACATGGCGAAAAACGGCAAGAACTTCGCCAAAGAAGAGAACATCGAAGGCATCGCCGTGGACATCGTGCGCGAGACCTTCAAGCGCGCCGGCATCTCCTACAACCTAACCCTGCGTTTCCCTTGGGAGCGCATCTACAAGCTCGCCCTGGAAAAACCCGGCTACGGCGTATTCGTGATGGCGCGCCTGCCCGACCGGGAGGCGCTATTCAAATGGGTTGGCCCCATCGGCCCGGACGATTGGGTGATGCTGGCGAAAGCCGACAGCAAGATCGAGTTGGCCGACCTTGAGCAAGCACGGCGCTACAAGATCGGCGCCTATAAGGGCGATGCCATTGCAGAGACCCTGGAGAAGCAGGGGCTCAACCCGATTGTTGCGCTGCGTGACCAGGACAACGCGCAAAAGCTGGTGGATGGCCAAATTGACTTGTGGGCCACCGGTGATCCGGCGGGCCGTTACCTGGCCCGCCAGGTCGGGGTGACCCAACTGAAAACTGTCTTACGTTTCAACAGCGCCCAGCTGTACCTGGCCCTGAACAAAGACGTGCCCGATGAGGTGGTCGCCAAGCTTCAGGCGGCACTTGATCAGTTACGGGGCGAGGGTGTCGTCGATCGGATCATGGCCGGATACCTCTAGCTCAGGTTCTGCTGGAGGCGCTTGCTGGAGGGCGGGCATCTCTTCCGGCAATGGTTTGGCTTCGGGGGATTCGCTCATATACACCTGGTCGCCATTGGTATAGATCACCGTGCCCGACACTTGGCTGTCGTCCTGGCGCAGCAGACGGAACTCACTCTGTATCAAGTACGCCGCCACGGCTTTCTTTGGCGGGACGTAAGTGATGATTTCCAGCGGCGAAGATTGTGTCCAGCCTTTCGCAGTACGTTGGGTGTGGGTGAAGTTCCGATCCAGATGTGCCGAGAAGCTCAACTCGAAGGCATTCGCGCGCGCGGGCCACTCTTTATACAGGTCAATGCTCGTGTTAGCCGTCAGGGCCCAGGCGTTCCATCCCGCTTCGCCTTTGGTGGCTGTCCACATGAAAGGCTGGCTGGTCGCCTCTGTGTTGTGCCCAAAGCCTGCAAAAAGATGACGATCCGTGCGCTCAAGCCTGTAAACCGGCGACGATTGCAGCTGTTCGATCGCCGCCAATTCGGGGTCTTTTACGCAGAACCAGGGCAGCTCGCAGACATGGGACGTGGACGTGGTTTCATCCGGCGCCGGGCTTTCGTGCCCGGTGAGGGCGGGCGGTGGGGGGAGCGGGTTGAATTGCGCGGTCAGTTCCAGGCGCAGCGAATAGGTGACAAGGCCCTTTTTGGAGTAGCTGTCAGTGCCAACGAACGTGCCGGGGGCCAGATAGAGCTCGCCGGCGGATGCATCGGGCGCATTAACAGACCAGATACTCAAATCGTTGTCAGAGCCGCTGCCCTTGTCATCCCATATCAGCTTGCCGACCTGGGAGGCCACCACCAGGTCTTCGCGAACACAGCGCACGGCCTGGGTCGAGGGTTTGTCGTAATCCACGCCGTGCACCAGCCCCATCGCGACATAGCCTTCTGGCGGCACTGGACGCCAAATGGACGCGTCGTTTCGTGCGCCTGATCCTTTATCGTGCCACACCAACTGATAATCGAGCGGTGGGCGCAGGGCGGTGCCATCAATGTTGTTGACGTCGCTGACCACTGCAACGACTTTGCGATTGTTGATATTGCGATAGTGGTCGACCGCAACATCCCCCAGGGGAAAAAACGAAATCAGTTCATTGGATGCTGAGCTGGGGCGCCAGAGACCGACGGCTTTGTGCGCGCCAGATGTCTTGTCGCTCCACACAGGCAGAAACTCGCTGGTAAAGCTGATTAGCAGATCTTTATATTGCAAAGGCTTCATGGAGGGCTCTCCAGTTGATTGGAGCTTCAACTATCGAGCAGTGCGTGCGGGGCCGAGCGGTATCTATCTGTGCGCGGGCACGTAGGTGCCGTTTTTTCCATGTGCAGCCATCGCCTGATTGCTGCGCACGCTGATCATCAACTTGATATCAATCCAGTCGACGCCCTGGGCCTTGAGCTTGGGCAATTCACGTTCGAGCACCGCCAGCGTCTGTGGATAAGGGTGACCGATCATCACCGCCGAACCTTGCTTATGGGCCAACTTGATTGCTGTCTGCAATTGGGTGGTGATGGCGGCTTCGGTGCGTTCGTCATCGAGGAACACATCCCGCGAGACATGGGCCAACCCGATCTTCTGGGCTTCGGCCGCCGCGACGGTCTGCGCGCTGGTGCGGCTGTCGACGAAAAACTTGTTGCGTCGCTGCAGTTCGGCCATCAGCCAGGCCATCGCTTGCGGCTGGGCGGTCATGCGGCTGCCCATATGATTGTTGATGCCGGCGGTGTAGGGCACGGCCTTGAAGGCGGCTTCCAGGCGTTTGCCGAGTTCTTCGATGGGCAGGTCGGGGTGCCAGGCAAACGGGCCGGTGGCCGGGTCCATGGGCATGTGCAGGATCACGATCTTGCCGGCCTTGTGGGCTTCGCGGGCAAACTCGGCGGCGTGGGGGGTGTCGGGCATGATCGCCGTGGTCACAGGACCAGGCAGGGCCAACACGCGACGATCCCGAGGCAGGTTTTGCCCGAGGTCGTCGATGATGAGGGTCAGGTAGGCTTTATGAGGTTCGCCGGCAGGGGCCGCGTGGGCGACCCCTGCCAGGCTGCAAAGCACAGCGATGATCAGGGCAAAACGCATATCAACGGCTGCGAGTAATGCTCAAGCCCTTAAGCAGGCTCAGCGCCTGGGCCAGTTGATAGTCATCGTCCTGCGGCATCGGCTTGGCTTTGGTGCCGCTGCCGGTTGGCTGGTCGGCACCGCCGTTGCCATTGCCCAGGTGACCTTGCAGGTCCGCCTCTTTGTAGTACTCGCCATCGGACTCGCTGGTGATCTTGGCCTTGCGCACTTCGATGTCCGGCACGATGCCCTGGGCCTGGATCGAGCGGCCGTTTGGCGTGTAGTACAGCGCCGTGGTGATTTTCAGCGCGCGATCATTGTTCAGCGGCAACACGGTTTGCACCGAGCCTTTACCGAAGCTGGTGGTGCCCATCAGCACGCCGCGCTTCTGGTCTTGCAGGGCGCCGGCGACGATTTCCGACGCCGAGGCGCTGCCGCCGTTGATCAGCACGGCCAGTGGCACGCCTTCGCTGAGGTCGTTGCCGGTGGCCGAGAACCGCAGCTCGGAGTTGGCGATACGGCCCTTGGTGTACACGATCAGGCCTTTGGTAATGAAGTGATCGACCACTTCCACCGCTGCCTGCAGCACGCCGCCTGGGTTGTTACGCAGGTCCAGCACGATGCCGTTAAGCTTCTTGCCGTTGTCTTTACGCAGCTTGGCCAGGGCCTTGGCCACTTCGTCGCCGGTCTTGACCTGGAATTGGGTAATACGGATGTAGCCGTAGCCGGACTCCAGCAACTGGCTCTTCACGCTCTTGACCGTGATGGTCGCGCGGGTCAGCGTCACGTCGAACGGCGTGCCGCCGTCGCGCACCAGGGTCAGGGTGATTTTTTGGCCGATCTTGCCGCGCATCTTGTCGACGGCTTCGGTCATGGTCTGGCCGCGCGTTGGCTGGCCATTGATCTTGACGATAAAATCGCCGGCCTGGATGCCGGCCTTGGACGCTGGAGTGTCGTCGATGGGCGACACGACCTTGACGTTGCCGTCTTCGGAGCCGACTTCGATGCCCAAGCCGCCGAATTCACCGCTGGTGCTTTCCTGCAGCTCGGCGAAATCTTCCGGGCCCAGGTAGGCGGAGTGCGGATCAAGGTTGCTGAGCATGCCCTTGATGGCATTCTCCAGCAGGGTCTTGTCGTCTACGGGTTCGACATACGCGGCCTTGATGCGGTCCATGACCTCGGCAAAGGTGCGCAGCTCGTCCAGCGGCAGCGGCGCCTTGGTGGTCGCGGCGCTCGCAGCGGGTGCGGCTGGGGCTGCCTGGTCGGCAAACGCCAGCGGCGCACCGATCACCAGGGCGATGGTCAGGGCCAGCGAAGTGAGGCGGGACAAATGCAGCATGTCGAACGAACTCCTAATGTAGATGCGGCCCTATCCTTGGGAACGGCACCATTGTGCAGGATCGCTCGGGCGACCCTGCTGACGAATAGCGAAGTACAGCGCCGGGGTGTCCTGGCCACCACTGTTACCGACAGTGGAGATGGATTCACCGGCTTTTACAACATCACCTGCCGACTTGAGTAAAGTCTGATTGTGGCCGTAAAGGCTCAAATAGCCATTACCGTGGTCAAGAATCACCAACAAACCGGCGCCCCGCAACCAATCGGCAAACACCACGCGCCCACCATGAACGGCATGCACCTGGCTGCCGGCGGAGGCGCTGATCATCACGCCATCCCATTTCGCACGGGTGTCATCGCCACGGGTTTCCCCAAAGCGTGCCAGTAATCGACCATCAACTGGCCATGGAAGTTTGCCGCGTGCTGAAGCAAAAGGGCCGCCGAAGTTCTCGCCGGCACTGGAAACCAGCGGGCCAGGGGCTGCATGCGCCGGTTTACGCGGTGCCGGGGCGTCCGAGGTGGCTGCCAGTTCGGCCTCACGCTGGCGCTTTTTTTCGGCTTCCTGCTGGGCGATCAGCGCTTTTTGCCGCGCGTCTTCGGCCTCACGTGCCTGGCGAGCCAGGGTTTCTTCGATGGTCTTGAGCACTTTGGCCAGGTCGGCCTGGTCTTGCTCGCGGGCCTGCAGCTTGGCGTCACGGGCCTTTACGTCGTCATTGAGCTTGGCCAGGGCCAGTTGGCGTTCCTTGCGCACCTTGTCCAGTTCGTCACGCTGGGCGTTGAGGGCGGTTTTCTGGTCTTCCAGCTGCGATTGCTGGTTGGCGATTTCCTGCTCGACATTGACCAACTGGCGCAGCGTCTCGTTGAAGCTTTTCAATTGCTCCAGGCGAGCCTTGCTCAGGTAGTCGTAGTAAGTGAGGGTGCGGGCGAATTTTTCCGGGTTCTGCTGGTTGAGCAGCAGCTTGAGGTATTCCTGGCGGCCGCTCTGGTAGGCGGCGCGAGCCTGGATAGCGATCAGGCGTTGCTGTTCAACGCGTGCGCTCTGGAGTTTTTTTTTCTCAGCGTCGAGTCGCTCCAGTTCCGACTCGCTCTTCTTTAATTCTTTTTGCAGCTCCTGGACCTGCTTCTCCAGCTTGCCCATCTCGGTTTCCGTGCCGCGCAGGTCTTTCTGCACCCCGGATTTCTCTTCCTGGAGCTTGCCGAGCAGTTTTTTCAGCTCGGTAATGTCCTGACGCGTAGCGTCCAACTGTTGTTGGGTTTGTGCGCGCTCATCGGCAAACGCCGGTTGGAGCAGGCAGACAAGAGCGAGGGTAATCAAGGCGCGAAGCATAGAGGCGGGCGACACCAGGGAAATGGACGGCCTAGTATGCCCGCCAACTGCGGCAAAAAAAACGCCCAATTCGGGCTGGGGGGCAAGATAGCTGCCGAGTGGCGAGGGTATGGCTAAAAGACATCTCTGAAAGCTGTGCAAAACAAATGTGGGAGCGGGCTTGCTCGCGAATGCGGTGTGTCAGTCGCCGAAAATATCGGCTGAACTACCGCATTCGCGAGCAAGCCCGCTCCCACACTGGTTTTGTGGTGCGCTTTGGATCAGACCAGAATCGAAGTGCCGGTCATCTCCACTGGCTTCTCCAGCCCCATCAGCTTCAGCATGGTCGGCGCCACGTCCGCCAGCACGCCGCCTTCGCGCACTTTCAAATCACGCTTGCCGACATAGATGAACGGCACCGGCTCGGTCGTGTGCGCAGTGTGGGCCTGACCGGTGGACTCATCGGACATTTGTTCGCAGTTGCCGTGGTCAGCAGTGATCAGCGCTTCGCCGCCAACTTTTTCCAGCGCCTCTACGATGCGGCCTACGCACGTGTCCAGGCATTCCACGGCCTTGGTCGCGGCTTCCAGGTTGCCGCTGTGGCCGACCATGTCACCGTTGGCGTAGTTGACCACGATCACGTCATAACGCTGGTGCTCAATGGCGTCGACGATCTTGTCGGTGACTTCCGGCGCGCTCATTTCCGGCTGCAGGTCGTAGGTGGCGACTTTTGGCGATGGAATCAGGATGCGCTCTTCGCCCGGGAACGGTTCTTCACGGCCGCCGGAGAAGAAGAAGGTCACGTGCGCGTATTTTTCGGTTTCGGCGATGCGCAGTTGGGTCTTGCCGTTCTTGGCCAGGTAGTCGCCCAGCACGTTTTCCAGGCTGCCCGGTGCGAAGGCGGCAGGCGCTGGAATGCTGGCGGCGTATTGGGTCAGGCCGACGTACTGCACCTTTGGCTGGCGTGCGCGTTCGAACTCTTTGAAGCCGTCTTCGACAAATACGCGGCTGAGCTCGCGGGCGCGGTCGGCGCGGAAGTTCATGAACACCACGGCGTCGCCGTCTTCCACTTTCACCGGCTCGCCGATGGTGGTGGCTTTGACGAACTCGTCGCTCTCGCCACGGGCGTAGGCGGCTTCCAGGCCTTCCTGGGCGGTGGCAGCGTGGAATTCAGCCTGGCCGTCGACAATCAGGTTGTAGGCCTGGGACACGCGGTCCCAGCGGTTGTCGCGGTCCATGGCGAAATAACGGCCGACCAGGCTGGCGATGCGACCTTTGCCCAGGGCAGCGAAGGTGGCGTCCAGCAGTTCGATGGACGACTGCGCGCTTTTCGGCGGAGTGTCACGGCCGTCGAGGAAGGCGTGCAGGTAGATCTTGTCGGCGCCGCGCTTGAACGCCAGTTCGGCCATGGCGACCAAGTGGTCCTGGTGGCTGTGTACGCCACCGTCCGACAGCAGGCCCATGAAGTGCACGGCCTTGCCGGCGGCCACGGCTTTATCGACTGCGGCGCAGATGGTCGGGTTCTCGAAGAACTCACCATCACGGATCGCTTTGGTCACGCGAGTGAAGTCTTGATAGACCACTCGTCCGGCGCCCAGGTTCATGTGGCCGACTTCCGAGTTGCCCATCTGGCCGTCCGGCAGGCCTACATCCATGCCGGAGCCGGAGATCAGGCCGTTGGGGACGGTGGCGGTCAGGCGGTCGAGGACCGGCTTCTTGGCCGCGTACACCGCGTTGTCGTGGTGGCTTTCACTGTGTCCGAAGCCATCGAGAATTATCAGGACCAAAGGTTTAGGCGTAGTAGTCATAGATCCTCTCGCGGCGCTAATAAGGAAGACAATTGAAAAGGGAGTGGCAGTTTAAAGCGAAGTTCCGACCACGTCACCGCTTTACGGGGGTTGGCCCCCCATGGCGGCTGTGTATACTTACCGCCATTTTAACGCCCTGGAACCTCCTTGATGGTTGATCACCTGATTGCATTTGCCACTGCCCACTACCTGCTTGTGGGTGCCTTCGTCATCCTGCTGGCACTGCTGATCGCTCACGAGCTGAGCCGCGGTGGCCGCAGCCTGAGCACGGCGGAGCTGACCGCGCTGGTCAACAAGGACGAAGCCGTGGTTGTCGATATCCGCCCGGCCAAGGAATTCGCCGCCGGCCACATCGTCGGTGCCCTGAACATTCCACAGGACAAGCTGATCGCGCGCCTGGCGGAGCTTGAAAAATACAAAGCCAAGACCATCATCCTGGTCGACGCCCAAGGCCAGCACGCCGGCACCCACGCCCGCGAAATGCTCAAGACCGGTTTCACCGCCGCCAAGCTGTCCGGCGGTATCGGCAGCTGGAAGGCCGATAACCTCCCGCTGGTGAAGTGATATGAGCCAGGTTGTCGTGTACTCCAGCGATTGGTGCCCTTACTGCATGCGGGCCAAGGCCCTGCTTGAGAAAAAGGGCGTTGCCTTCGAAGAGATCAAGGTCGACGGCAAACCCCAGGTGCGCGCCGAAATGGCCCAGAAGGCGGGGCGCACGTCCGTGCCGCAAATCTGGATCGGTGCCAAGCACATCGGTGGTTGCGACGACCTGTTTGCCCTGGAGCGCGCCGGTAAGCTTGATGCGCTGCTCGCCTAACCCCTAAAAGACCCCAAGATCACAAGGATCTGCGATGACTGACCAACAGAACACCGAAGCTGCGCAAGACCAAGGCCCACAGTTTTCGCTGCAGCGCATCTACGTGCGTGACCTGTCGTTTGAAGCGCCGAAAAGCCCGGCCATCTTCCGCCAGGAATGGACCCCAAGCGTTGCGCTGGACCTGAACACTCGTCAAAAGCCGCTGGAAGGTGACTTCCACGAAGTCGTGCTGACCCTGTCGGTCACCGTCAAGAACGGTGAAGAAGTCGCCTTCATTGCTGAAGTGCAACAGGCCGGTATCTTCCTGATCCAGGGCCTGGACGAAGCGTCCATGAGCCACACCCTGGGCGCGTTCTGCCCGAACATCCTGTTCCCGTATGCCCGCGAGACCCTGGACAGCCTGGTCACCCGTGGCTCGTTCCCAGCGCTGATGCTGGCTCCGGTGAACTTCGATGCCCTGTACGCTCAAGAGCTGCAGCGCATGCAACAGGAAGGTTCGTCGACCGTTCAGTAAGTCGACACGGTAAAAAATGTGGGAGCGGGCTTGCTGTGGGAGCTGGCTTGCCTGCGATAGCATCACTGCGGTGTGACAGACACACCGGGGTGCTCGTATCGCAGGCAAGCCAGCTCCCACACAAGCCCGCTCCCACATTTGTTCTGCGGTGTTATTTAAAGCCCAGTTGGCGCCAGCCTTCGTAGACGGCAACCGCCACGGTGTTGGACAGGTTCAAGCTGCGGCACCCTTCGCGCATCGGCAACCGCAGGCGATGGCCATCAGGCAGGGCATCCAGCACCTCCGCCGGCAGGCCGCGACTCTCGGGGCCAAACAGGAAGGCATCGCCCTCTGCGAAGCTGACATCATGAAACGGCTGCGAACCCTTGGTGGTGAACGCAAACAGCCGCGGATGCCCCAGGCTTTCCAGGCAGCTGGCCAGGTCGGGGTGGCGCTTGAGCGTGGCGTACTCGTGGTAGTCCAGCCCGGCGCGACGCAGGCGCTTGTCGTCCATGTCGAAGCCCAGGGGTTCGATCAAATGCAGGTGGCAGCCACTGTTGGCGCACAGCCTGATAACGTTGCCGGTGTTCGGCGGAATTTCTGGTTGAAAAAGGATGACGTGAAACATGCACGGCTCCGAAGGTAAAGATGCGCTGCATTCTACCCCCGAAGAGGACCCAAGACCGAAGCTAATGCCGAAGGTCATGGGCTCTTTGGCGATTGTCGGCGTGATGGTGGGCCTGATGATTGGCCGCCTCACCACCCCGGACCCCATCGAACTGCAGCAGGTGGATACAGCGGCGGACGGTGTGGTGGTGTGGTTCAACAGCGAACCCAAGCTGCACGGCGAGCATATCGACGGCACCGTGGCGCTGCTGTTCGACGCCCAGGGCAAAGCGGCCAGTGGGCAGCTCAAGGTCAATGACAAGGATGTGAATTGGCGCATTCGCAAAACCGATGGCGGCTTGCTGCTGAACCTGGTGGCGGCTCGGCCATTGCGCGGGGAGTGGAGGGGCGAGAAGGCCGAAGGCCGTTGGCGGCTGGAGATCCATCTCCAAGAGCAATAAAAGAGGGAATCCCCGGCCTGCCTGTACCAAGGTCCCCAAAACGGGTTGGAGCTATGGGCGCTGTGCCACATAAGCCCCGGGTGTAAAGAAGGGAGTTCCCGGCCTGCCTGTACCAGGGCTCCCAAAACGGGGTGAAGCCGCAAGGGCTTCGGTGTTAAAGAGGGAATCCCCGGCCTGCCTGTACCAAGGTTCCCCAAAGCGGTATGGAGCGCGACGCGGTTCGCATCAAGCACCCCGGATGTAAAGAGGGGATTCTCGGCCTGCCTGTACCAAGGTCCCCGAAACTGGGTTGTACAGGGGTTATTGCAGGGCGCGTGCCAGAGTTGTCTGGTTACACTAAAAAATATCTTTATAAAGCGCAAAGCCCCGGAATGCGGGGCTTTGGTGGTTTCGGCTTTTAGGTTTCTTTCAAGCGAGCCTGCATTGTGGGCGATGAAACCGTGCCCGATGCCGGTTCATGGTGCATTCAAGCGGTGCACGGCCTGTGGTCTTAAACAAAACAACTGTGGGAGCTGGCTTGCCTGCGATGGTGGAGCATCAGTCGACTTATTCGGCGACTGACACTCCGCCATCGCGGGCAAGCCCGGCTCCCACAGTAGATCTTCAGTGGATCTGGGATTTAGCTTTCATCACCCTCGTCATCATCCCCACCATCCACCTTCATCCCCAGCTCCTTGATCTTGCGCGTCAGGGTATTACGCCCCCAACCCAGCAACACCGCAGCATCGCGACGGCGGCCGGCGGTGTGCTTCAAGGCAGTCTCGATCATGATCCGCTCGAACGCCGGCACGGCGCTATCCAGCAGGTTCGACTGGCCGCGAGCCAGGGCCTGGTCGGCCCATTGGCGCAGCGCCTGCTCCCAGTTGGTCACCGGGGCCGAGTCCTGCGGCAGGCTCAGCAGTTCAGGCGGCAGGTCGCTGATGTGCACTTCGCGACCGGACGCCATGACGGTGATCCAGCGGCAGGTGTTCTCCAGCTGGCGCACGTTGCCGGGCCACGGCAGGTTCTTCAGGTATTCCTCGGTTTCGCTTTTCAGCAGCTTCGGCTCGACGGCCAGCTCCTGGGCGGCGCGGCTGAGGAAGTGGCGGGCCAGGGTCGGGATGTCTTCGCGGCGGTCCGACATGCGCGGGATGTGGATTCGGATCACGTTGAGGCGGTGGAACAAGTCCTCACGGAACTTGCCCGCGTGCACCAGGGTTTCCAGGTTCTGGTGCGTCGCCGCAATGATGCGCACGTCAACCTTGACCGGGGTGTGCCCGCCGACGCGATAGAACTCACCGTCCGCCAGTACCCGCAGCAGGCGGGTCTGGGTGTCGGCCGGCATGTCGCCGATTTCATCAAGGAACAAGGTGCCGCCGTCAGCTTGCTCAAAACGCCCGCGACGCAAGTTGGCCGCACCGGTGAAGGCGCCCTTTTCATGGCCGAACAGCTCGGACTCCATCAAGTCCTTTGGAATCGCCGCCATGTTCAGCGCGATAAATGGCGAGGCCGCCCGTGGGCTGTGACGGTGCAGGGCGTGGGCCACCAACTCTTTACCCGTGCCCGACTCACCGTTGATCAGCACGGTGATGTTGGAGTGGCTCAAGCGCCCGATGGCGCGAAACACTTCCTGCATCGCCGGCGCTTCGCCGATGATTTCCGGGGTGCGGGTCAGGGTCGGTGGCGCTTCCTGGCTCTGCTGTTCCTGGGCGTGCTGGTTGGCGCGCTTGACCAGCGCCACTGCCTCGTCCACGTCGAACGGCTTGGGCAGGTATTCGAACGCACCGCCCTGGTAAGACGCGACAGCGCTGTCCAGGTCCGAGTGCGCGGTCATGATGATCACCGGCAGGCGCGGGTGCTGCTCTCGAATGCGAGCCAACAGGTCCAGGCCACTGGCACCGGGCATGCGGATGTCGGAGATGATCACGTCCGGCTGCTGGCGCGCCAGGCGGCTCATCACGCCGTCGGCGCTGTCGAAGCTCTGGGTGGTCATGCCTTCCTGTTGCAAGGCTTTCTCGAGGACCCAGCGGATAGAACGGTCGTCATCGACGATCCAGACAGTTTCACTACGGCTCATGTCGATGGGGCTCCTTGTTCCAGTGGCAGAAAGATCGAGAAGGTGGTGTGGCCAGGATGGCTCTCACATTCGATCAGGCCCTGATGCTGGCTGATGATGTTCTGGGTAATGGCCAGGCCCAGCCCGGTACCGTCCGGGCGGCCACTGACCATGGGAAAGAAGATGGTTTCCTGGAGTTCCGCAGGAATGCCCGGGCCGTTGTCGATGATCTCGACCTTGGTCACCAGGCGATGGCGCACATGGCCGATGGTGAACTGGCGCAGGGCGCGCGTGCGCAGGCTGATGCGGCCCAGGCGCAGCTCGTTCTGGCTGCTGATGGCCTGCATGGCGTTGCGCACGATGTTGAGCACCGCCTGGATCATCTGTTCACGATCGATCAGTACGTCGGGAATGCTCGGGTCGTAGTCGCGCACCAGGTTGATGCAACCTTGGCTTTCGGCCTCGACCAATTGGCAAACGCGCTCCAGCACTTCGTGCACGTTGGTCATTGCCAGGGACGGCAGCTTGTTGGAGCCGAGCATGCGGTCCACCAGGTTACGCAGGCGGTCGGCTTCTTCGATGATGACGTTGGTGTAGTCCTTGAGGTGCTCTTCCGGCAGTTCACGGGCCAGCAGCTGCGCTGCGCCACGAATGCCGCCCAGCGGGTTCTTGATCTCGTGGGCGAGGCCGCGCACCAGCATCTTGCTGGTCTCCTGCTTGGACAGCTGCGCCTCTTCCTTGGTGATACGCAGCAAGCGATCACGTGGGTGCACTTCGAGCAGTAGCAGGGTGGCGCCGTTGCTCAGGATCGGGGTCACGGCGTAGTCGACGGTCAGCGTCTGGCCGGTGAGGGCGGTGAGCATCGCTTCGCGCTTGGTGAACGGATGTGCCTGCTCCACCGCCTGGCGCAACGAGCTCAACGCTTCGGCCGACTCGGTGAACAATTCGCTGATGAACTGCCCATGGCTGCGCTGGCCGCTGATGGCCAGGAGCATCTCCGCCGCCGGGTTCATGTACTCAAGACGCAGGTCGTCGTTGAGCAGGATGGTCGCGGTGGTCAGGTTGTCGAGTAACAAACGGTGCAGTGCATCGCTGATGGTCATCAGGACCTCTTTTGGAGCAAGGCGCGGGCTTGAGGCACACGCTGATACAAGGAAAATGCAAAAACCAAACCAAGGCTCCGAAAAGAAGCGCGAAACCCCTGAAATGGGGGTTTTAGGCGCGAAACTGTGGCGTTCTGCCAGCTTGCTCGGGAAGTTTCGAACCAAAATGGGCTGGACAGGTGGGTAGGGTGCAGCCTATCGCACCAATATAGTGCGGTTTTGTGAAGGTTGTTCAGGAAGTGCGCGAATCGTTTTCAGGGCGTACTGGGAACGACCCGTGGGGAGGGTCAATGTTGTTCGGACGGCGGCATGCCAGATGTACCTGCGTAAAAGACCAGAAGCTCTACGGCAGAGTTTCCGGTGAAGCCGCGGTGTTCGGTGCCCACCATTTCGGCGAGGGTTTGCCCTTGTTTCAAGGTGCGAGTCACTCCGCTTTTACGGGTTTGAACCGTCAGCTCCCCGGAAACGATGTAGGCGGCGTTCGGCATCGGGTGAGTGTGCCATGGCAATTGCGTGTGAGCAGGGATCTTGAGGCGTATCAGCGTGAGTTGCGGTGGGCCGGAGGGATAGGCTTTGTAAGGCACGCCATCCCACGACTCACTGCGTTCGAGCAATACCTCTTTTTCGATGTGTGCAGCGTCCTTTGGCTGGGTGCCGCAGCCCAGCAACGACAAGCCCATCGTTGTTGCAATCAAGCATTTGTGGGTCTCCATGGTTCCGTCCTGATCGGTAAGTGGCTGGTCAGGCTATCTCTACCGATGGGGGCTGGATGCAGGACGGTGCTTCGAATCAAGTAGGGCGAGTACACAACTCTGCAGTGGCACGAATCATCGCCAGTTGGCGCATGGGGTCATTCAGCGGTTCGTGTACTGCCTGAGCCAACCATTGCGGGCACTGTGGGTCGGCGCGCTGAGGGGAGAAGTCGGCCAGTTGCTGCAGCAGGCGTTTTTGCAGTTGATCCAGTTGCGGGCGAATTTGCTTGACCAGGTCAGGGCGCTTGTCGTCTGGCGCCTTGCCTTGAAGCTGCCAGTCGGACAGGTGGGTGTATTGCACCAATTTGTTCGCCTCGATCTGCGCCGAAAAGAATTGTTCGACGGCGGCAGGCGTCAGCTTGTAGCTCGGTGCCTGGGCGACAACGCTGGCGATGACCTCTTGTTCGCGCTTTTTGTCCTCTACAGGCTTTTTGCTGTCCCATTTGCTCAGGGCGACCTGGTCGGCAATGGCCAGGCGTTCGGCGATGCTGTTGAGCAGAGGCTCGAGGGTGGGGGGCGCAGCGGATGCGCCGGCACTGGCGAATAGCAGAGCGAACAAAAGTCTATATTTCAACGGAGATCTCCTTGTGGGAGCGGGCTTGCTCGCGAATGCGGTGGTTCAGTCAACATTTGCGGTGACTGATACCCCGCTTTCGCGAGCAAGCCCGCTCCCACATTTTTAGTGGGGTTTGCAGGCCTACAGCGGCGTCAGCCGGATACTCGACCACCAAGCAGTCATCTGACAAATCCCAGGCAAAAAAAGACCTCCCGAAGGAGGTCTTTTTCATCACGCCACGTTAAGCAGCGCTACCGGATCAGCAGCTGTAGTACAGCTCGTATTCCAGTGGGTGTACGAAGGTGCGAACCTTGATTTCTTCTTCGCTTTTCAGGCCGATGTAAGCGTCGATGAAGTCGTCGCTGAACACGCCGCCTTTGGTCAGGAACGCACGGCCCTTGTCCAGCTCTTCCAGGGCTTCTTTCAGGCTGCCACACACTTGTGGGATCTCTTTGGCCTCTTCAGGCGGCAGGTCGTACAAGTTTTTGTCGGCGGCATCGCCAGGGTGGATCTTGTTCTGGATACCGTCCAGGCCGGCCATTACCAGGGCAGCGAAGGCCAGGTACGGGTTGGCTGCTGGATCCGGGAAGCGTGCTTCGATACGGCGAGCGCGAGGGCTGGACACGTAAGGAATACGGATCGAGGCGGAACGGTTGCGAGCCGAGTAGGCCAGCATTACTGGTGCTTCGAAACCTGGAACCAGACGCTTGTAGGAGTTGGTCGACGGGTTGGTGAAGCCGTTCAGGGCCTTACCGTGCTTGATGATACCGCCGATGAAGTACAGGGCGGTGTCGGACAGGCCGGCATAACCTTCGCCAGCGAAGGTGTTCTTGCCATCTTTGGCGATGGACAGGTGAACGTGCATACCCGAACCGTTATCGCCGTACAGAGGCTTAGGCATGAAGGTAGCGGTACGGCCGTAGGCAACGGCAGTGTTGTGTACGCAGTACTTCAGGGTTTGAACTTCGTCAGCCTTGGCAACCAGGGTGTTGAACTTCACACCGATTTCGTTCTGACCGGCAGTGGCCACTTCGTGGTGGTGCACTTCGATGACCAGGCCCATGTCTTCCATGGCGTTGCACATGGAGGTACGGATTTCGTGGTCGTGGTCGAACGGCGGAACTGGGAAGTAACCACCTTTGATGCCTGGACGGTGGCCATGGTTGCCGC
>NZ_NKIG01000043.1:0-39433 GCF_002255865.1 Pseudomonas sp. PGPPP1
GTGTTCAGTCAAGATTCATTAAGTAGGGGTTGCGTCGCATGTGTGGCATCGTCGGTATCGTCGGTAAGTCGAACGTCAATCAGGCGCTGTATGACGCGCTAACCGTCCTCCAGCACCGCGGCCAGGACGCTGCCGGTATTGTGACCAGTCACGACGGCCGGTTATTCCTGCGCAAGGACAATGGCCTGGTACGTGACGTGTTCCACCAGCGTCACATGCAGCGCCTGGTCGGGCATATGGGCATTGGCCATGTGCGTTACCCGACTGCGGGTAGCTCGACTTCGGCCGAAGCTCAGCCGTTTTACGTCAACTCGCCTTACGGCATTACCTTGGCGCACAACGGTAACCTGACCAACGTTGAGCAGCTGGCCAAGGAGATTTACGAATCTGACCTGCGCCACGTCAACACCAGTTCCGACTCGGAAGTGCTGCTTAACGTGTTCGCCCACGAACTGGCCCAGCGCGGCAAGTTGCAGCCAACCGAAGAAGATGTGTTCGCTGCCGTGACTGACGTGCACAACCGTTGCGTGGGTGGTTATGCGGTAGTGGCCATGGTCACCGGTTATGGCATCGTCGGCTTCCGTGACCCGCACGGCATCCGTCCGATCGTATTCGGCCAGCGTCACACCGACGAAGGCGTCGAGTACATGATCGCTTCCGAAAGCGTGTCCCTGGACGTGCTCGGCTTTACCCTGATCCGTGACCTCGCGCCGGGCGAAGCGGTGTACATCACCGAAGACGGCAAGCTGCACACCCGGCAGTGCGCCGTGGCACCGAAACTGACCCCGTGCATCTTCGAACACGTGTACCTGGCGCGTCCGGACTCGATCATCGACGGCGTTTCCGTGTACAAGGCGCGTCTGCGCATGGGCGAGAAGCTGGCCGAAAAGATCCTGCGCGAGCGTCCTGAGCACGACATCGACGTGGTCATCCCTATCCCGGACACCAGCCGCACCGCTGCGCTGGAGCTGGCAAACCACCTGGGTGTCAAGTTCCGCGAAGGCTTCGTGAAGAACCGCTACATCGGCCGTACGTTCATCATGCCGGGCCAGGCGGCGCGCAAGAAGTCGGTGCGCCAGAAGCTCAACGCCATCGAGCTGGAGTTCCGCGGCAAGAACGTGATGCTGGTGGACGACTCCATCGTGCGCGGCACCACGTGCAAGCAGATTATCCAGATGGCCCGCGAAGCCGGCGCGAAGAACGTGTACTTCTGTTCCGCGGCGCCTGCCGTACGTTATCCGAACGTATATGGCATCGACATGCCAAGCGCTCACGAACTGATTGCCCACAACCGCACCACCCAGGATGTGGCCGACCTGATCGGCGCCGACTGGCTGATCTACCAGGACCTGCCGGACCTGATCGAAGCGGTTGGCGGTGGCAAGATCAAGATCGACCAGTTCGACTGCGCCGTGTTCGACGGCAAGTACGTGACCGGTGACGTCGATGAGGCCTACCTGAACAAGATCGAGCAGGCGCGTAACGACTCGTCGAAGATCAAGACCCAGGCGGTCAGCGCGATCATCGACCTGTACAACAACTGAGTAGACACCGGCCCTGAGGGGCCGGTTTTGTATCTTAAATAAAGAATCGAGTAAGGAGTGGCAGCATGAGTCAGGAATGGGATGCCGGTCGGTTGGACAGCGACCTCGATGGCGTAGCTTTCGATACCCTGGCTGTGCGTGCCGGCCAGCACCGTACGCCGGAAGGTGAGCACGGTGATCCGATGTTCTTCACCTCCAGCTATGTATTCCGCACCGCTGCGGATGCCGCCGCACGCTTTGCTGGCGAGGTGCCGGGCAATGTGTATTCGCGCTACACCAACCCGACTGTGCGTGCGTTCGAAGAGCGTATCGCTGCGCTGGAGGGTGCCGAGCAGGCCGTTGCCACGGCGACAGGCATGGCAGCGATCCTGGCAGTGGTGATGAGTCTTTGCAGCGCTGGCGACCATGTGTTGGTGTCGCGCAGTGTGTTCGGTTCGACCATCAGCCTGTTCGAGAAGTACTTCAAGCGCTTTGGTATCGAAGTGGACTACGTGCCCCTGGCGGATCTTTCCGGTTGGGATGCGGCGATCAAGGCCAATACCAAGCTGTTGTTCGTCGAGTCGCCGTCCAACCCGTTGGCCGAATTGGTGGATATTGCTGCGTTGTCCGAAGTGGCTCACGCCAAGGGCGCGATGCTGGTGGTGGACAACTGTTTCTGCACCCCGGCACTGCAGCAGCCGCTGAAGCTGGGTGCGGACATCGTCGTGCATTCGGCTACCAAGTTTATCGACGGCCAGGGTCGTTGCATGGGCGGCGTGGTTGCTGGGCGCAGTGACCAGATGAAAGAAATTGTCGGCTTCCTGCGCACCGCTGGCCCGACCTTGAGCCCGTTCAATGCGTGGATCTTCCTCAAGGGCCTGGAAACCCTCAGCCTGCGCATGAAGGCCCACTGCGCCAACGCTCAGGCGCTGGCCGAGTGGCTGGAGCAGCAGGACGGTATCGAGAAGGTGCACTACGCCGGTCTGAAGAGCCATCCGCAACACGAACTGGCCCAGCGCCAGCAGCGTGGTTTTGGCGCCGTGGTAAGTTTTGAAGTGAAGGGCGGCAAAGAGGGCGCCTGGCGCTTTATCGATGCCACGCGACTGATCTCCATCACCGCCAACCTGGGTGACAGCAAGACCACCATCACGCATCCGAGCACCACTTCCCACGGGCGTCTGGCTCCACAGGAGCGTGAAGCTGCCGGTATCCGTGACAGCCTGATCCGCATCGCGGTAGGCCTGGAAGATGTGGCCGACTTGCAGGCTGACCTGGCTCGCGGGCTGGCCGCCTTGTGATCGAGTGGTCCATGGAAGCAGCGGCGGCCAGCAATGGGCGCGTCGCGCTGGTGACGGGCGCCGCCCGAGGCATAGGCCTCGGGATTGCGGCTTGGTTGATCAGCGAGGGCTGGCAGGTGGTGTTGACCGACCTGGACCGTGAGCGCGGCTCCAAGGTGTCCAAGGTGCTGGGTGAAAATGCCTGGTTTATCACCATGGACGTGGCGGACGAAAAACAAGTCGCCCAGGGTGTCGCCGAGGTATTGGGGCAATTTGGGCGCCTGGACGCACTGGTGTGTAATGCGGCGGTCGCTGATCCGCGCAATATCACGCTGGAAAGCCTGGATCTGGCTTACTGGAATCGTGTGTTGGCGGTAAACCTCAGTGGGCCGATGTTGTTGGCCAAGCACTGTGCGCCCTATCTGCGTGCCCATGGCGGCGCCATCGTCAACCTGGCGTCGACCCGGGCCCGGCAATCCGAGCCGGACACCGAGGCCTATGCGGCGAGCAAGGGCGGCCTGTTGGCTCTCACTCATGCTTTGGCCATGAGTCTTGGGCCGGAAGTGCGGGTCAATGCGGTCAGTCCCGGCTGGATCGATGCGCGTGACCCTGCGGCGCGTCGTGCTGAGCCTTTGACCGACGCCGATCATGCCCAGCATCCGGCGGGCAGGGTCGGTACGGTGGAGGATGTCGCGGCGATGGTTGCGTGGTTGTTGTCGCGCCAAGCTGGTTTTGTCACCGGGCAAGAGTTTGTGGTGGACGGCGGCATGAGCAAGAAGATGATTTACAGCGAGTAGGGCGGATAGTCGTCTTGAAGCAATTTTGTCTTTTTCAGAAAAACTTCAAGCAGGCTATTGACTTAGGTCTGCTACCTGCGTAAATTTCGCGGCCTCAACGAAGCAAAGGGTGATTAGCTCAGCTGGGAGAGCATCTGCCTTACAAGCAGAGGGTCGGCGGTTCGATCCCGTCATCACCCACCACTTCTTGAGAGTTTTACCTTCGGGTAAGACGCAACATTAAAGGTTGCACCGACGCGCAGCGGTAGTTCAGTCGGTTAGAATACCGGCCTGTCACGCCGGGGGTCGCGGGTTCGAGTCCCGTCCGCTGCGCCATATTTACCAGGCCTGACTCGTCAGGTTTGAGATTGAACAGCCAAGGCTGATCGATCAGATGTTTAAAGACGGTTGAGGGTTTGCGCTCAACTGGTCAAGCGATACGCAGCGGTAGTTCAGTCGGTTAGAATACCGGCCTGTCACGCCGGGGGTCGCGGGTTCGAGTCCCGTCCGCTGCGCCATATCTGCCTCAAGGCCCACTGAACGCCTTGAAGCACAAAGAAAGCCACTGGCTGCTTTGATCCGATAGCAAAGACCCTGGTCGAAAGACCGGGGTTTTTTGTGTCTGCGATTTGGTGTTGTAGTGAGCGGGCTTGCCCCGCGCTGGGGGGCGAAGCCGCCCTAATAGGATCGCCGCGGTGTGCCAGGTAAACAGCGGTGCCTGGTTTTAGGGCGGCTTCGCCCCCAGCGCGGGACAAGCCCGCTCACTACAAGTGCTCAAAACCCTAGCTTATCCCGTAGGCCGTAATACCATGCCCCCAGTGCCGCGAACGGTGTGCGCAGCAGTTGCCCGCCTGGGAATGGGTAGTGCGGCAATCCGGCAAACGCATCAAAACGCTCTGCCTGGCCTCTCAATGCTTCCGCCAGTACCTTGCCTGCCAGGTGCGTGTACGTCACGCCATGGCCGCTGCAGCCTTGGGAGTAATAGATGTTGTCACCCAGGCGTCCCACTTGCGGCAAGCGCGACAGTGTCAGCAGGAAATTGCCGGTCCAGGCGTAGTCGATCTTCACATCCTTGAGTTGCGGGAAGGCCTTGAGCATTTTCGGGCGGATGATCGCCTCGATATTTGCCGGGTCCCGCGCGCCGTACACCACGCCGCCGCCGAAGATCAGGCGCTTGTCGCTGGTGAGGCGGTAGTAGTCCAGCAGGTAGTTGCAGTCTTCTACGCAGTAATCCTGCGGTAGCAGCGTCTTCGCCAGCTCATCACCCAGGGGGGCGGTGGTGATCACTTGTGTGCCACACGGCATCGACTTGGCCGCCAACTCCGGCACCAGGTTACCGAGGTAGGCGTTGCCTGCAACAATGATGAACTTGGCCCTGACCTTGCCCTCGGCGGTATGCACCACCGGATTGGCGCCACGTTCGATACGCACCGCGGCGGACTGTTCGTAGATTGTGCCGCCCAGGGATTCCACGGCCGCCGCTTCACCCAGTGCCAGGTTAAGCGGGTGGATATGCCCGCCGCTCATGTCCAGCAGGCCGCCGACATAGTTGTCACAGGCCACCACTTCGCGAATGCGGCGTTCGTCCAGCAGTTCCAGCTGCGTATGGCCATAGCGCTCCCACAGGCGCTTCTGCGACTCCAGGTGGCCCATGTGCTTGCTATTGAGCGCGGCGAATACGCCGCCGTCCTTGAGGTCGCACTGGATCTGATACTTGGCGACTCGCTCGCGGATGATCTTGCCGCCTTCAAACGCCATGTCCCCCAACAACTGCGCCTGCTTGGGACCGACACTACGCTCGATCACATCGATGTCGCGGCTGTAGCTGTTGACGATCTGCCCGCCGTTGCGGCCGGACGCGCCAAAGCCTACCTTTGCGGCTTCCAGTACGGTCACGCGAAAACCGTTCTCCAGCAGGAACAATGCGCTGGAAAGGCCGGTGTAGCCGGCACCAATCACACACACATCAGTTTCGACCTCGCCTTGGAGTGCCGGACGAGGCGGCACCGAATTCGCGGAAGCGGCGTAATACGACTGGGGGTAGGGGGTGTTCGCCATCCTGGAACCTCTGTTTTATATTTTTTACGAGTGCCCCGATCCTACCTGAGTTGAAAATTGCCTGCCAGCCACCCGAAAAACACGGGTGCACCCGCCACAAATAAAAAATTCGCATATTCATAGGGTTAGCTGCAAAAAAGATGTTGACACCCCTTCGGAATTCCGTAGAATGCCGCCTCACAGCAGGCACGTAGCTCAGTTGGTTAGAGCACCACCTTGACATGGTGGGGGTCGTTGGTTCGAGTCCAATCGCGCCTACCAAACAAAATCCGCTCTGCTGGGCGGTCTAGAAGGGCTCACCGAAAGGTGGGCCCTTTTTTGTTGCCTAAGAAAACGTTCACAAATTATAGGCTTCGTTCACACAAGGCAATGTGAACGTGGATTCATGCCTGCCTCTGTTCACACTCAGATTTGTGAACGACTCTACCTAACCCATTGATATGCATGGCTCGTTCACTATCTTGTCTAGGTGGTGGTACGTTCGCAGGCTCACTCCCTTGCCCGTTGCTCGTGCCTCGCAAGGGCAGGCTTCTAACCAACTGAGCTACGTGCCTGCTGTGAGGCGGGTACGCCTGTCGGCCACGCTCAACACCCTACGCTCTGTAGTGAATCCTGAACGCTCTGTGTGCTGCTGTAGGGCTGGCGGGGGCGTCTCTCTAGGGGTGGGGCAGGGGGTGTGGGGTGGGGTGCTTATATATGCAATGGTGCTTTTCAGTTTCTGCTGAAAATCCCAAGCTTCAATGGGGCTGCTATAGTGTCATAAGGCTATAGCGTGAGGGGCTATCATGAGTGAGTACACTTTAACAAAAGAGATACTCAGCAGGTCTCATTCGGCGTCGTGGGATGAGGCTAAACTCGAATGGAAGCTGCATAATATTTATGAGGCTGATGAGTTTGAAACCTGCTTATGTGGTCACTATCCCATCAAAGAAGTATGTGTACTTCAGAATAGTCGGAATCAAAACATGGCAACGGTAGGTAACTGTTGTGTAAAAAAATTTATTGGCCTTCCCTCTGATCTTATTTTTCAAGCGGTAAAGCGTGTAAGGAAAGATGGGGAGAAGTCACTAAATTTTGAAGCTATCGCACATGCTCACGCAAAAGGATGGATCAATGACTGGGAGTTTAAATTTTCCGCTGATACTATGAATAAGAGAAAGCTCACTGGTAATCAGCTTGAAAAGAGAATGCAGGTTAATCAGAAAATGCTTAATAATATGAAGCGACGTAGCGACTAGCTTTAGAGTGCTCATTTTTGTATCTATATAAGTTTCTAGTTTTTTATTTTTGGAGAAGGTGGTTGATGAAAAGAGATCTGGATTTAGTGCGCAAAATTCTCATATATTATGAGGAGAAAGACTTTGATGGGATGGATCGAACCATTGAAATAGATGGATATAGTGAGAGTTTGATTAACTATCACCTGTTACTGATGGACGAGGCGGGGTTGTTAAGATGTGAGAGGTCTACCTCAAGCAAGACCCCTGACCGCGTAATCAAAGTTTATCCTTTCTCCCTGACTTGGAGTGGCCACGAGTTCTTGAGCGCTGCTAGAAACGAGGGCTTATGGGGTAAAGCGAAGAGTTTGAGCTTGGATAAGGCTGGTGTCCTATCATTTGATATTATGAAGGATTTGCTGATAAGTCTCGCTAAGGAGAAGCTCGGTATTTCATAGTTGCTTGATTGATAGCGTGGATGAATGGGGGTGAATGTCGTGGTGTTAAAAGTATATAATTTTTTTAAAACTGTAATCGGTTATTTGATCGCCTATGGCGTATTATTCTGGCTTTTTGTGTGGGCCGTAAAGATCGCGGCTGTGTTTCTAAGGTTTATAGGTTTTACAATTTGACGTGTAGTCGCAATTTTGAAGTGCTAACATAAAAGCCAATGCACCCCTCCTGTCTTAATAAATAATTATCTTGGTTTGCTGTCTACGAGCTTCATTCGTCGAATATCTGAGTCATATTCTTCCTGAATACGTTTGGCAATGGCGGTTTCACGCTCAACCTCTAATTTACGTGGGCGTCCTACAGGTCTTACGCCACCAGTTACCTTTAGCATCTCTTTAACGGCACTGATGTTTCCATTGACTAGCTCTTGTTTCAATATCTCAATTGATTTGTCATGCCAATAGATACGGTGCTCCTCTTTCCATCCTTGTTCTTCTGCGTAAGAATCAAGCGTGATCATGCTGACGTCTAAACGCTTAGCTAGTACGCAATGTGAGTTTGTCTCAATGTATTCTGTCTTGTCTGTGTCTGTAAGGTTCATGGTTTGTCTCGGTATTTGATTGTTATTATAAGGGTAAGTAAATAGCAGATAATGTTAAGCGTTATAGCTATGAAGCTATAGTCATGCATGATCTGAAGTATTACTAGCTGGGTGTATTGTATGAGGAGTAGGGCGCTTAGGAGGTAGGTCACGTTTTGATAGCTGACGCTTCCTCGATTATATCTTCATCTGAGTTGTTATCATTGGTTGGCATTGTATTGTCCTGAGTTGATGTCTTAACGTCACTGCGTGACAGAAGCAAAAGCAAGAGCACGCCACGGAGTGGCATACGCATAAAGAAAAGATCAAGAGCGATACACTGGTAGGTGCTCTGCTTTTGATTTTTCTTTAATGCGTGCTCTTTGTCGGCTCTGCCGACGTTGCTCTTGATCTTAATTGAGTGTAGGAAGTGTCCACTTTTCCTTAGAGGGTTCTAAGAGAAAGTGGACAGGATTAGCTTCATTCATCAGACTTCAGCCACTTAGATACTATGCTTTTGCTAACGCCCATGGTCGCTGCAATGCTTCGCAATGAGAACCCATCAGATGACAATCCTTTTGCTGTGGTGATGTTGTTCTTTGTCTTGTCTTTTGCATTGCTAGTTGGAGCGTGCCTAGTCAAGTCTTTGAGGATGTAGTGACAACCCGTTAAGTCAAACGCTAGGTGTCGTCCTGATTCTTCGGTAGGTACGAAGTGCATAGTAGGTCTATCGTTATTGAAAGTCCTAATGCTGCTTCGTGTAGCTGCTTGAAATATCAGCTCCCTATAACGCTCATTGCGTAGAGCTTGCTTACCAACTGGGGCGGAAATAGCCATCTTGCAGAGCATTTCAGAGTTATTCTGGTCCTCTACAGTGTTTGGATTACCATGAATCAGGGAGAGCGTATGGTGTACGTCTGAGTATCCATTCAATCCCCTAGCGTCAAAAGGTATACGTATTACGTTAGGGTAATCCTCGAATGGGAACTTGCACCATTCATGAACTTGGACAAGGATGGGTTCGCCTTGTACGAACTCAATAGCGTCACGTAAAAGCGTGTGCCCGTATACTCTATCATTCCACTCCTCGGCTACGCTATTGTCAGGGAGAGTAAGAAGCATGGTCTTGCTAACCTTGCTCCCGCCAATCAATGGAAAGATATAGCTTGGAAACTTGTAGCCCCTGTATTCTGGTGTGAATCTGGAGACTTCAAGAGTGTAACCCTTGGTCAAGGCGTGCTGGTAAGCTAGCGTACCCGTGACGTTAGCACCTAGGATGTGGGTTTCCTGAGCTGCTTCATAGATCCCGCTTAAGTCAAAGTAATCAACTACCCTGATTTGCCACTTCCATTTTCCGTCTTTCTTGTCTACATATTCTTTGATGAATACATCAGCCTTGCCCCTCAGAAGGGCACCAAGGCAGGTACAGATGGTTGACATACCCTTGTCGTTTACCACGTCAGAGTAGGTGGCTCTGGCTTCCTTTGTCATTCCTTGCTTGATAGACGCTCTGGTGGATACGCTATCAATCTCAATGAATTTCTCTAGGAAGTTGGTGTAAGCATGGTCGCCAATATCTTTGGTAAGATTGTTGGCGACTGAGGGTACTTCATCAATGACTACAATCCAGTCCTGTAGGTAGCAGGGGTCTAGGTCCAATAAGGTCTTATGCGTAATGATAAGAACCTTAGGGTCATCCTCAAGGAGTGCGCATTCTACTGTGTCAGTCACGTTCTTATGTGTGTCACTATTGATCACGTAAGCATGAGCTATGCCGATTGCATGAATACGCTTTACGACGTCTTTAGTGAGTACCTTGGTAGGAACAGCGTATACGTATCGCTTGTAGGGTGCTGCATCTAGTTCTTTAATGAACTGTTCTGTCTTGCCTGTGCCTGGGGTAGCTTCTGCTACGTAAATAACCTTTGGGTTACTTGAGTTCAATCAGTTTCCCTTCTGCGATTAAATTATCTATAGTCTGGGTGATATGTCTAGCGTCTGTGAAAGTGCCTTCAAGCTCAGCAGGTAGCGTGCCGCTACCATGAACAGACAGCACCTGATATGAACCATATTGAGTCATGCCATACTCGCTCCCTCTGTAGTCCCTAATGCCAGAGATGAGCTTGTTCTTTTGTTCAATGCTACAGTCGATAGCGCCAAGTGCTGAGCGACGTTGTTCTAGGGTTTTAACTTCTGCTGGTGTCAAGTCTACTGCTTTCATAGTTATTCTCCTTGGTTGTACATTGCACGAATGGCTGCCATCAGTTCCGCTTGCTCTTTTGAAGTGGCCCCTGTGAGCATGGATTTAGTGGTGCCTGTAATATTTCCAAATGCATCGCGCTGGACTATGCTTTGCTTGGCCTGCTGAGCGGATGAGTTATATGCTGTATCCAAGTCAGTAAGCTGTCGAACAAGAGGGTCTGCTTTATAAAGCTCGTCACGTACTCTCTGCTTAGACGCCTTCCATTGTGCTAACGCATCCTTAGATGAAGTCAATGGGTTGCCTCTGGGTGCGGGAGGTTCTTCGACTAGCTGATAGCCACGCTCGATAAGGTCTGTTAGAACTGCCATGGGAGTGTTACCTGTTTGGCGTGCGAGTTCTTGTATGTCATTCATTGTGATTGTGTTCATTGATCTTGCTCCAAGGGAATTATTTTGTATTGGTTGTAAGTTGTAGACCCAAGACGAACCTTTCGAATCGCAATGAGTTTGTGTTCGACTAAGTGTTGGATGGTCTTGCTACATGAGCTGCGTGTTTTACCAGTTGCTGCGGAAAACTCTTCAAGCGAGATTTCACACCACCGTAACCCATCGTCACTTTTGTTTCTGATCATCATCCATGCCAATTTACGGTCTGCTGTATTTAGGCGCATGATTTTACTTTCTATGATTTTGTCTATGTCCATCACGTTCTCTCTTTCATTTCTCTCTGATTTCCTGTTGTGGAAAGTCCACTATCTAGGCAATAAAAAAGACCGCAACCTACTGACTCTGTACAAGCAGTGTTGGGAAGCAATCTTATGCTGGTATAAGCTATACTGATTTTTCGGGGTAAAGGTCTACAAGGCGTGACGTAAATAGTTTAGAAAATTGCTTTCTATACCTATATATACTCGTTTCTGAGAGAAACGGGGACAGCGATTGCGGAAATAATTTCAGTGCCTATAGGTATATACTTAAATCTGAGAGAAAACCCTACACGGATTCTCAAAAATAATGTCTATCCGTAACTCCCATGCACACCCATCCCTTTACTCAATGTCACTGTGAGCCCCTGTGAGGGGCTACAGGCTTACGTTGCTATATGTGTGGCAGTCGATTGCCTATCGTTGTTCCTGTGCGCTCACAGGTGGCTTAATCAATGAGGTGAAGTACATCCTTCGCATTCAAATGAGAATATCTAGCCACTGACCTAGTATCTCTATGCCCCGATACAATCATTATCTGAGCGTTGTTGAATCCCTTCTTGGCTACGTTAGTAATACGCGTGTGCCTTAACTGGTGAAGCTTAACGCTACAGTCAAGCCCTGCCTTGTTCCTTGCCAGCCTAACGGCTTGTGACACTGCATGAGGCGTCACAATAAACAGTCTCCCTCTGTGTGCCTTGTTTGCTACAGCCAGCCTCTGTGCCTCTTTCAATAGCTCTATCGCACGCATGGTCAAGGGCACAGACCTAGTGCCGTTCTTACCGTCCACTACATCCGCGATACGTTCATCCAGGTGAAGGCATTGAGTTGTGAGCTTGAGTATTTCTGAGCGTCTCATGGCTGTCTCATAGGCCAGTTCCACGATTAGGGCCATGGTGGGGGAGAGCTTGTTAAGCAACTGTCTAAGCTCGCCAGCACTGATTACCTTGTCGCTCGACTTGTCGGGCTTGGGTAGGGCTATGTCACTAACGGGGTTGTGTATGTCTATAAGCAGGCCACGCTTCGCGAACCTGAAGAAACGAGACATGAACGCTAGCTGTATGCGGCAGGTAGCAGGCTTGACCGTTTGAAGACGCTTTAGCTTGAAGTCATTGACTAGCTGGGGGGTGATGTCATGGATTGGCTGGGGAAAGGCAGCAAAGAGTTGATCGACGATCTTGATTGCATGGTCATAGCTACCCTTGCCCTTGAGCATGGTTTCGCAATAGGTCATGCCAAGGGTGTATAGGGTGTGCGTCTGATGCGTCTTGGTGACAGCCTCTAACTGGTCAGCCCATGCCTGGGCCAATGCCTGAGTTGGGAATGTTTTGGATTGCGGGGGACTTCCTCTCAACCGAACCTGAGCGTTCCAGTTGCCAGAGGGAAGGGATCGAATGTTAGCCATGATTGACGCCTCATAATGTGAATGGGCGTTCTCTTAGGGCTATAGGCGGCGTGGCCTAGCGCCTAGCATGGTGGCTCTTGACATGGTGGGGGTCGTTGGTTCGAGTCCAATCGCGCCTACCAAACAAAATCCGCTCTGCTGGGCGGTCTAGAAGGGCTCATCGAAAGGTGGGCCCTTTTTTGTTGTCCGCGATTTGCAAAACTTTTGCAAAACCCCCACCTCAGAACGCCAATTCGGCGCCCATCTCCATGTACTCGATCTTCTTTTCGTCGTGCCCTTCCTGATAGTGCTTCGTCACCTTCTCGTCCGCGTGCCCCATGAGTACCTGAATGTCCTCCCTCCGATGCAGGCAGGGCAAGCCTAGCCGAATCGCACGCTTCAGCCGGATCGGCGTCCCGATAGAGGCGGGGAGGGTGCGTGTTAACCTGCAAGGCTTTAGCTCGCTGCTTGTGGGCCTCAGCATCCATAAATAAGGAGCTTTGAATGTCGGTAGTAAGGAATTTTAGGCTGTCGCTATGTTTGGTAGGCATTTGCTTCGCGGCGAGCTCTTTCGCAAATGAGGCTGAAGAGCTGCATCAAACCGCGTTAACTGCTATCGCGATGGAACAAGCTTGCAACAAATCAAACCCGGGAATGAACGCGAGCATCGAAAACGCATTCGCCAACGACCCATCGATGGAGTCAATAAAGCCTGAGGTCAGAAAAGTGCAAGCAGACCCTGCTCATGCCGCCGAAGTAGCAAATATGGTGAGCACCCTAAGCACGCCACCTTTCCTGGCGCTTCAAAAAGATCTGTGTGGTGTTTACGCCCCCAAATAAATTCACGCCGAATACCTTGCTCTGCGGCTCTTGCGAGGTATGCAGTAATGCTCCGTAGAGCAGTGTTTTCACATCAGCTTTTGTGATCAGACATCCTGAGACTGTCTCGGCCCGCCGGTGACCAGGTAGTTATTGGCAGGCTGTAGTGACAGTTCAAATCAGGACATTCCGTCCGGCGCACCCTACGCACCTGAGCTATTCGCCTGAAGTGTTTGCGCAAACACGAAAAAGCCCGCGGTTGGCGGGCTTGAAGCGAGTAATGTCAGTCGCGCTTACGCAGGCAAGTGCACATCGCCACGATGAACTATGTGCACTTTATTGCCGTCCGGATCACGCAGGTAGGCGCCATAATAGCCGTGCCCATAATGCAGGCGCGGCCCTGGTTCACCTGCATCAACACCCCCAGCAAGAAGGCCTGCGGTATAGGCTGCATCGACAGATTCCGAATGTGGCGCGGCGAAAGCCACCATGCTGCCATTTCCCGCGACGGCCTCTTTGAGATCGTAAGGGCAGTAAACATAAAAGCGAGGAAGTGGGCTGTTCGGGGTAACCCAGCATGCAGCAAGCGGCCCTCCATCAGGTGTTACAGCCCGACGGCACAGTCCCAGAGGGATCAGCACCGCATCATAGAAGGTAACGGCCTTATCAAGATCGTTTGTCCCAACGGTTACGTGACTGAACATCCTGTATTCCTACTTACGAAGGCGAGGCGTTATCGTGTCATTTTGAAGGTGGGCGTGTATAGCGGTCGTCGGGTAAGTCGGCGAGGGGGAGTTTCGGCACTCCAAATCGCAGACAAAGAAAAACCCGCGATGGGGGGTAGCGGGTTTAAAGGGATATTCTCTAGGAGCTGGGGTAACCATAAGCTCCCGGATGTGAAAGGGATGTGAAAGATTGCGTTCAGTAGGACGTCGCGGTCGCCCTGGCGAGTTGCATATCTGACAACCGCAAAGGGTATCTACCTCGATAGCACGCCTCTGCAGGACCCTCAGGGCAACATGAATTTTCGAACGTGAAGTGGGAGTGGCGCACTCGCGCAATCGATCAGTCCTACATTCAGGGCATTCCGCTGGTAGAGAACGAAACAACCCTCAGCGCGGAGTTGCGCAGCGGCATACGTGGGTGCGGGCGATCACTAACACGTAGCTCTCGGCTGTGCGTGTACGCTTCGCTTGGCCGGCGCTCCAATCCGTGGCCTCCGGCGGCTTTGTCGTCTTGGATTTTTCCTACGGAAATATCTGCGTATTTCTAAAGTATCCATCTGCCAGGCCGATGCAGTGGGTACTTTCTCGCCATCGGACAACTGGCATGCTTATCAACACTAGCGGTCTCGCCTCCCTACCAAGTCTTGCAAGCGTTGCCAGCCCGACAGATGCCACGAGCAGCAATAGCTCAGCCAAGGCCAGTACGAGCAGCACTGGCGGCCTGACTGTCGACATGAAAGCAGGTTCGCAAAGTGCTGCTGGTGCAGGCGGCACTGGGACTGCTGCATCGAGTTCGGATGATTCCGACACGGTCAAAGAGTTGAAGAAGCAGATCGAGCAGTTGCAAAAGCAGCTTCAAGAGCAGCAACAGGCCTTGCAAGACGTACAGTCCAGCAACCAGAGTGAAGATGCTAAAGCAGCAGCCATTGCCGCGGCACAAACACAGATTGCAGCGACTGCAGCGGCCTTGCAGACGGCGACTTCCGCGCTGCTGCAAGCCCTCACTCAGGAGGGGGGCAGTACGTCGGGTTCAATGGTCAGCACCACGGCCTGAGTGCACGGCGAGTGTGCTGATGTGTTCAAGCGCGCGTCAGCACACTTTCACCCGCACCTGTCGGCAGCCGATATACATCCACCAGCGCCAATATCCCCAGTAGCGCTACTCCGATAAACGCGACTCGAAAATCCCCAGCCTGGGCATGCACCTCATGCCCCTGCACCGTCATGGATGCACGCAGCAAGAGCGCCGCGACTGTCACGCCCATTCCCATGGCCAGTTGGAACGACATGCTGAACAGTGCCGAAGCCTCGCTCATGCGTGCCTTGGGTACGTCCGCAAAGCCAATCGAGTTGTAGCAAGTGAACTGCATCGAGCGTGACAAGCCGCCCACGAACAGTACCGCCGCAATCAGGGCAAACGGTGTCTGCGCGGTGAAAAGCGCGCAGGCTGCGATCGACACCACGCCGATCACCCCATTCACTAGCAGCACCTTGCGAAAACCGTAGCGCTGCATGATGGCTGTGGTGAAGGGTTTCATCGCCAGGTTGCCGGCGAATACTGCCAGCACCAACAATCCTGCATCCACGGGTGATAAGCCAAAGGCGACTTGAAACAGCAGTGGTAGCAGGAACGGCAGTGCGCTGATGGCCAAGCGGAACAGTGAGCCGCCGTAGATGCTAACCCTAAAGGTATTGATCGACAGGGTTTCCAGCGGCAGCAATGGGTCGGTGTAGTGTCGACAGTGATGCACGGCCCACACCGCCAGTAATATCCCTGCTGTCACCAGCCCTATACCTGGGATGAGCATTTCACCGGACTGGCTGCCCAACCACTCAAGGCCGCCAAGCAGTGCCACGCAGGCGCCCGCCAGCAGTACAAAACCTTTTGCGTCGAACTGGCGCACACTCGCTTCGCGGCCTTCAGGAACCAGCCAAAGCGCAGCAGCCAATGCCAGCGCGCCGAGCGGCAGGTTCACATAGAAGATCCAGGGCCATGATGCATGGGTCACGATCAACCCACCGGCCAATGGCCCAAGGATCGGCGCCACCAGGCCTGGCCAGGTGATGATTGCGATCATCTTTACCAAGTCTTTTTTATCGGTATTGCGCAGTACCGCCAGCCGCCCTACAGGCACCATCAACGCGCCGCCTATACCTTGCAGGACGCGGGCAAAGACGAACATCTCAAGACTCTGGCTTAATCCGCACAGCAGCGAGGCGAGGGTGAACACGATGATCGCGCCAGCAAACACGCGGCGCGCGCCAAAGCGATCGGCGATCCAGCTGGAGAGGGGTATGAAGATCGCTACGGCGAGGATGTAGGCGGTGATACCGATGTTCATGTCGACCGGCGTCACGCCGAAGGCCGCGGCCATGGTCGGCAACGCTGTGGCGATGACTGTGGCGTCCAGGTTCTCCATGAAGAAAGTGACGGCGACGACCAAGGCAATCAGGCGAGTTTGTACGCTCAGGGTGGTATCGGAAACAGGTGGGGTGGGAGAAGTCACCGGTGCAGCCCCTTGTTCAGTAAAGGTTGGCCATGGCCGGCGTGCGTTCTAACCAGCGCTTCCATACCAGGCTTGAAGCAGCATAAGTTCAACCACCGCCACCAACAGCAAAAACATCACGAATCCGAGTGAAAACACGCGTTTTCGCCGTGGTGGGGTGTAGTAGGTGCTGAGATCGAGCAGGTTGAACACCAGGCCAATCAGTTTCCAGATGAACTCAAGAAATTCGCTCAAGGTTATTTTTACTTAGCCTTGGCACTTTTGATGTCGCTGATCATCTGTTTGGCAATGGCCTGAACCTGTTTTTGCGTCATGGCAGACGCAACGCCCTCCCAAGCCGACGACGACGTATCGTAGGTCCGCGAGCCGATTGGCGTACCGGATTTCAGGTCGGAATAGTCGGCACGGGAAAATACCCAGGCATTACCTACCAGCGCACCGGCGACGTAGCGCGAGCCCGGTTCTATGTAGCGGAACTTGCTGACGTTGATATTGATGCCCACACCGTCTTGACCAGTTGGGGTCACCGAAGGGCTTTCTGTGACATTGAATCCAGCCTGTCGAGCTTCAACTTGAAGTGCGTTATTCCAATCACGCTTGAGCAGGTTCCAGTCCGGGTTCTGCTCGACCTGGCCTTCGCCCTTGATGCTGACCACCAGGTTCTGCTTGGCGGATTCCGGGATCGCCAGTGCGGCGCTGCCACCGCTTTTGACCTTGGCAGCGCAGCCGCCCAGCATGGACAGGGCGACGGCGCAGGAGAGGGCGATCAAGACCTTTTTGGTTTTCATTGAATTTCCATATCCACAACAGTGGTGAGAGAGGCGTGAGCCCAGTAAGAGGGCGGCGATACGATGCGTGAATCCCTCGCGGTCTGTCCACATCTTGTTACGTGTTGGCGTCAATCACCCACAAGAATTATTGGTTTGCAGCAACAATTTTTCTTGTTGGACACCTCTCGCCCCAGGCAGCAAAGTTGCCGCCACTGACGCTCGACCTTCCGGGTCAACAATAAAAAACTGAGCCGACTGCACGCCACTTTCCTGCTGTGAACCCTTTGTTCACATCCTGCTTTCATGGCGCCGCAGCGCGCATTTAAGGACCTTACCGCCATGCAAACTGTTGTGAACTTATGGCCGTTGATCGGCGTACTTGTCATCGTGGTTGGCTTTGTCTTGCGCTTCAATCCGCTGTTGGTGGTGACCGCGGCCGCGATCGCTACCGGGCTTGCCGCCCATTTTCCGCTGGAGAAAATTCTTGCCACCATGGGCGATGGTTTCCTTCAGACCCGCGCCCTGCAGTTGATTCTGTTGTTGCCCCTGGCGGTCATTGGCCTGCTCGAGCGCCATGGGTTGCGCCTGCATGCGCAGAACTGGATCGCACGGTTCGAACGCGCCACGGTTGGGCGCTTGTTGATCATCTATCTGTTTGTCCGTGAGTCCACCGCAGCGATGGGTTTGACTAGCTTGGGCGGGCACCCGCAGATGGTGCGTCCGCTACTGGCGCCGATGGCTGAGGGTGCGGCAGAAAAACGCTACGGCAAACTGCCAGACAAGCTGCGCCACAAGGTGCTCGCGATGTGCGCCGCGACCGACAATGTCGGGCTGTTTTTTGGCGAAGACATCTTTGTTGCCTTCGGTGCGATTGCGTTGATGCACACCTTCCTTCTGGGGTCGGGGATCGATGTCGAACCGCTGCATATCGCGGTGTGGGGCATTCCGACGGCGATCTGCGCGTTTGTCATTCATGCGATCCGGCTCCATCGATTTGACCGAAAGCTCACGCGTGAACTGACGTCCGTCGCCATGCCAGTGGAGCCCGCGCAATGATCATCTCCATTCAATACCTTTACTGGCTCGCCGGTGTCCTGTTGTTGATTACCGCGGGCATGATCCTGATCGATCGAACCCATCCCAAGCGCTGGTCCAGTGCCCTGTTCTGGCTGCTGTTTGCCATTCCATTTCTGGTGGGTGAACGCTTGCCGTCGGTGGCTATTGGCGCAGGCGTGGTGGTAATGGCGTTGATCGCGGGCATGGGAGGTGTGGGGCGTGGCCAGCATGCGCAGCTGCATGACAAGGCCTCCCGCGCCAGTGCCGGTCGCCTTAGGCACAAGTTGTTTATTCCGGCACTGGCCATCCCCCTGACCACGGTGATCGGTTCCGTCGTGCTGAAGCACGCGGAAATTGGCGGCGTGCCGCTACTGGACCCGAAAAACACCACCTTCGTCTCTCTCGGTATCGGCTGCCTGATTGCGCTTGGCTTGGCCTGCTGGCTGACCCGTGACACGCCCGTGCAGGCGCTTCGTGAATCACGCCGTCTCACCGAAGCCTTGGGTTGGGCCATGGTGCTGCCGCAAATGCTGGCGATGCTCGGGTTGCTGTTCAATGAAGCAGGCGTGGGTACGGCGGTCGCCCATGTGACCACCACTTACATCAACCTGGATTTCAAGTTGGTAGCGGTGATGGTCTACGTGCTGGGCATGGCGTTGTTCACGATGATCATGGGTAATGGCTTTGCTGCCTTCCCGGTGATGACTGGCGGTGTCGGCGTGCCGGTGCTGGTCGGCATCTACGGGGGTAACCCGGCGGTGATGGCGGCGATCGGTATGTTCTCCGGCTACTGCGGAACCCTGATGACCCCGATGGCCGCCAACTACAATATCGTGCCGGCGGCGTTGCTGGAGTTGCCGGACAAGAACGCGGTGATCAAGGCTCAGATTCCCACGGCATTAATGATGCTGGTCGTGAACATCGTGCTGCTTTACCTGTTGATGTAGGGCTGTATTCCAGAAGAAGGCGAACAAGCCTGCGGCGACGCTCAGGTCGCCAGCAAGCGAGTGAGCCCGAACGTGATGGCGCAGACCAGGCCCGTCATTGCGAATGCCGTTGCTACGTACCACTTGATGAGATTAAGTTCAGTGGTAGCAAGGTCCGCTCGGGTAGCGAAGTGTTTTTCAATGGAGTCTGTCTTGCTCGAAACGGCGAATAGCTTCTCTTTCATTTCAGCTAGCCTCTTTTCCAGTAGGCCCAGGCGCTTTTCCAGGCCTGAGCCTCCGTCGTTACCTCCACCGCTTCTACCTTGAACCGGGATGCTTAGCGTGTTCGCTCCGCCAAATCGATACTGTTTTTTCTCCAAAGCATGTCACCTGTTTCAAACACTGTGAGATTGCACTTGGGAAGCAAGAGTAGTGGGAGTTTGGGCGAGTGGTGACTGGCAAGTTTTTGCAAAATACCACCGGGCGTCTGGCGCGTGCTTTTCAGTCCTCCTGTCGTGGGAAGTACAACTCAAAACACGTCATTCCTGCCTCACTGCTCACGCTGTAGCGCCCGTTGTGTAGCTGCATGATGGTGGCCACAATCGACAGGCCCAACCCATTGGACTGGGCCGAGCGCTCCCGCGATTGATCCACCCGGTAAAACCGTTCGAACAACCGCGGTAAGTGCTCGGCCGCGATGGTTTCACCGCTGTTGCTGATCCGCAGCTTGATGCCTTCGGTATCTGGAGCCGCCTCTATCAACAACTCGGAATTTGATGCGCCGTATTTGATGGCGTTGGCACATAGATTGGCCAGCGCCCGGCGCAGCAACATCGGTTCGGCCCAGATCACACCTTCGCCCTTGGCAATAATGCGAATATCCACATCACTCGCCAGGCCTTCGAAGTAGTCGGCAATGCGTTCTACTTCATCGGCCGCGTCGAGCGCCTGGCGTTGTCGCAAGGCACTGGCTGGGTCGGTGCGGGCCAGGAACAGCATGTTGTCGAGCATCCGCGCCAGGCGCTCAAGCTCTTCGACATTGGACGCCAGCAGATGTTGATAGCTCTCGATGCTTCGGCTTTGTTGCAGTGCGACCTGGGTCTCGCCCAACAGGTTGTTAATCGGCGTGCGTAGTTCGTGGGCCATATCGGTGGACACTTGACCCAGTTGCACAAAACCCTTGGCCAGGCGCTCAAGCATGGTGTTGAAGGCGTCGATCATCGGCAGCAGTTCTTTTGGCGCGCCATGGCTGTCGAGGCGTTCGGCAAGGTTGCCAACACCAATTCCTTGGGCATGCTCGGCCAGGCGTCGCAACGGTAGCAGCCCGCGATGCACCAGCAGGTAGCCAACAAGCGCCAGGATGATTGCAGCGATGCTTGCCAGGATATAAACGCTTAATCGGTAGCTGGCGAGTACGGCGGTGCGCTCGGTCATCAGGCGCCCCGTAGTGACTTGCAGGCTGCCCAGGTCTCCAGAGTCGATGAAGGCAGAAACCGTGGAGAAGGGCACACCATTCACGCCGGGTAGATGGTGCACATCGGCGAGTGTCAATTCGTGGTCTTTTGGTACGGGAGTTATAGGCGGTAAATCAATGTTGCCTGGGTTGACCACCAACAGCGGCTTTTGCCCTGGGGTAGCGATGCTTAGGACTGACTCGCGGTTGCCGAGCATGTTCTGGAACAGCTCCGGCTTGGTCTTTATCAAGTCCAGTGTGTTGCTGTCGTTGAGCAGGTTGCGCAGTTGATTCACGCGAGTGATCAGCGCTGCGTCGTCACGCATGACCAACTCTTGCTCTAACTCGCGATAGAGCGCCACGCCCAGGGTGGCCAGCAATGCAAAGGCGAGCAGGGCGAAGATCAGCGCCAGGCGCAGGGTTAGGGAGTGAGGGCGGCGATTGTTCATGGTTGTGTGTCGAAGCGATAGCCGATACCGCGTACGCTGTGGATCAGCTTGAGTTGGAACGGATCGTCGATTTTCAGGCGCAGGCGCCGTACGGCTACGTCGACCACGTTGGTGTCGCTGTCGAAGTTCATGTCCCACACCCGGGAGGCGATCATCGAGCGTGACAGAACCTGGTCCTGGTGGGTGGCGAACAGATGCAGCAGGGCAAATTCCTTGTTGGTGAGGGTGATGCGTGTACCGCCGCGAGTGACGCGACGTTTCAATACGTCGATTTGCAGGTCGGCGATCTGCAGTTGTTCTTCCTCCCGGCTCGGGCCACGGCGGGTGAGGGTGCGCAGGCGTGCCACCAGTTCGGCGAAGGAGAAGGGTTTGATCAGGTAGTCGTCGGCGCCGAGCTCCAGGCCCTTGATGCGGTCGGAAATATCATCGCGGGCCGTTAGAAAAAGTACCGGGGTGTCCGCTTCTTTGCGCAGTCGGCGCAGCACTTCCCAACCGTCCATTTTAGGCATCATCACATCCAGCACGATCACATCGAACGAGGTTTCCAGCGCTTGGTGCAGACCGTCCACGCCATCGCGGGCGAGGGTTACGGAATAGCCCAGTTCTTGCAGGCCGTTGAGCAGGTAGTTACCGGCCTTGGGTTCGTCTTCGACTACGAGGATGTTCATGGGAAATGCCCTGTTTCAATGCGTGGCGCAAGTGTAGTCCGATCAGTTGTCACTGGGGCAGCCGATAGCCTGTACCTGGTAATCCATCACGTGTTCGCGATTTTGGTGATCCAGATAATCGAGTCGCGCGGGCACGATACCGCATTGGCCGTAAGTGTCGGTGCTGGACAGTACTTTGGCGACGTCCAGATGCACGAAGAAGCCGACTTTGTCGTGGATCACATTGGGTGCATCGGCGGCAAACACAGAGCCGGTGGCGAGCAAGGCGGCGAAGCCGAACATAAACAGTTTCATGGCGATCTCTCTCTTTAAGGGGGCTGCCAGGTCGTGGCAGTAGGTTCACAGTAACCAGGCGACCCAAACAGCCCGCCAACAGGACGATGACAAGTTTGTAATAAAGGGCTTAAGGCTGGCGGCCGGAGGCTTCTAGGATCAGGTCGGTGATTTCCTTGGCATGGGACACCAACGACAAGTGGCTCGACGGCAACTCGAGGGTGGTGGCGTTCATGCGCTTGGCAAGAAAACGCTCCAAGTCCGGGTTAATGGTCTGGTCGTTTGTCGACACGGCGTACCAGGACGGCTTGGTGTGCCAGGCAGCATTTACGGTGCGGCCGCTGAACAGCGTTTTTGTGATCGGCTGCTGCACGGCGTATAGCTCCAGGGCTTTGGCGCGGGGAACGTCGGCTGCGAAGTACTTGAGGAACGCGTCCTGGCTGAGCGTGAGGTAGCCGTCGTGATCTACCACGCCAGACCGCACGGGCATGGTCGGATACTTGGCGGAAAGGGCGACGAAATCTTCGTTGGCGTCCGGTGCGCGGGCAGCCACGTATACCAATGAGCTGACTTTCGGGTTGACCCCTGCGTCGCTGACCACGGTGCCTGCGTAGGAGTGGCCGACCAGCACGGTAGGACCGTCCTGCTGATCCAGCACGCGATTGGTAGCGGCAACATCGTCGGCTACCGAGGTCAGCGGGTTTTGTACGGCGGTGACGTGCAGGCCGGCAGCCTGGAGGCGGGTAATCACCTCGGACCAGCTTGAGCCGTCGGCCCAGGAGCCGTGCACCAGTACCACGTTGTTGGCCTTGACTGGTGCGACGGTGCCGGCCATGGCGGTGCCGGTACCCAACATCAACAGGCTGGCGGCGATCAGGCAGAGTTTGCTTGCAGGCTTCATCAGGTAGACCCTTCTTCATCGGTGGGAAGTGACGTCAGCTGTTGTGGCTGACTGACGACTCCACTGTATGAAGCGAGGGGGGCGGCAAGCCTTACCGGCTCATTACAAAACTGTAATGCGAGGTTGGTGCGTTGGCAGCGTTTACAAGCCTCAAGGTGATCCGTAGATTGCGTTGGGTCGTTTATTTGTTTCAGCCCACGAGGAAGTCACGCAGTGTCCACCCGAGGTTCAGCCGTATTTGCCCGACGTTATCGCGCCTTCCTGTTCGACATGGACGGAACCCTGCTCAACTCCATCGCCGCCGCTGAGCGGGTGTGGGGCATTTGGGCTGAACGCCACGGTTTGGATGTGCCCGCGTTCCTGGCGACCATTCATGGTGCTCGCGCGATTGATACCATCACTCGCCAAGCATTGCCTGGCATTGACCCCGAAGTGGAGGCGCAGTGGATTACCGAGGCGGAAATCAATGATGTCGAAGGCGTCGTGGCGATTCCCGGCGCTGTTGCGTTTCTGAAGGGGCTGCCCGGGGATCAGTGGGCACTGGTCACATCCGCGCCCAAGGAGCTGGCGTTGCGGCGACTGCAGGCGGCAGGTATCGCGCCCCCTGCGGTGCTGGTAACCGCTGAAGATGTGGCCATCGGCAAGCCGAACCCTGGCTGTTATGTGCTTGGCGCCGAGCGTCTGGGGGTACCGGTGCAGGACTGCCTGGTCTTCGAGGATGCGACGGTGGGTATTCGAGCGGGAGAGGCGGCAGGGGCGGATGTGATGGTGGTGACGTCGACGCATCACGTACCGATGGTGACGGAGCATCCGTCAATCGCTGACTATGAGCAATGGCGGGTGCAGCGCAACGCTGACGGATTGTTGAGTTTGCAGGGCGTGACAGGCTGAAGTGAAAAGGTCGAGCCTGTCATGGGTCTCGACCTTGTTCGCAAGGCGCAGGGTCCTGTGAAGGCTGCAGTCGGCTGCTTCGAATACCTTGGCGTGAAAGCACCATTTCCCTGAGTAGCTCGTTGGCCAGCCGTGCAATCGCTTCGGCACCTCGATAGTGCGCCCGTACTATTCCAGTGATTGCGAAATGGTCGGTTTCGGGGCCGCTCAAGACTGCCGAAAGAGTACCGTCGGCGTGCAGCGTGCAGGTGACGTTGTAGCTGGGCAGGCGCGCTGCCAGTGCAGATTCGATTTGGGATTTTGTCAGGGTATCCATCTGCTTCAGCGCCTTTCGGTGACTATGCAAGCCAAAGCATAGGTCTTGTAGGGCGCCTGTAAATGCCGGCGATCCGATCGCAAAAAACAGGGCATCAGCGTGGAGCTTTCTGATTGGAGTGTTGGCACAATTTGCGTTGCACCACCTGCTGGATGGGCTTGAGACAGAATATAAACAGGTAGCCGCCCAGCAGCAGCGCCAGGTCGAACCAGGAATGAGAGTCGCTGGCGTCGCCGCCCTCGATTTCAAGCCACAGGGCATATTCGAGCCCGACGAAAGCGAGCCCGATCACCAGGGTAATTGCCCAGGATCTTGAGGTAAATGGTTGTGCAGTGGTAGGCATCATCGACGTGCTCCTGAGCGCACACGGATGGCAAGGTGTGGGTCAGAAGATTCGGCTATGGATGATGCAACAAGTTCCAGGCGAGAAGACAGTTTCATCTTGGAGCAAAGATGAACCCATAGTCCTCTTGGGCACCACAGAAGCAGTTCGAAGGGGTTTTCGCCAGCCGTCACAGAACGAAAGGGCTGGCTACTGAGGTCGCTTCAAGGCGTCTGGTTTTTGTCCGGGGCAGTCAGCCCGGCCTGGATGCGCTGGTAGATTTCCTCGCGATGCACGGCAACATCCTTGGGTGCGTTGATGCCGATTCGTACTTGCTGGCCGCTGACGCCCAGGATGGTGATCGTGATGTCATCACCGATGTTTATGCTTTCACCGACTTTTCGGGTGAGTATAAGCATGGACTTCTCCTTGATTACTTTGAAGGACACATGTTTCAGACAGGGCAAGTGTCGGATGTGCGTAGCTTACTGCGAAGCGCTTCCCTGTGACTGCCTCTTTTAGGACGCATAGAGGCGACATTAATTCCCATGGCGGCATCATACAGGTCTGGGATACATCATTCGCATTGTTTAAGCCAACGTTTATGACGGCCAGAATAGACAGTGAATGATAAAGTCGCCTCTTTATCTTTAAAGGAGCAGGGCAGTGCGTAAAGTAGCGATGGCAATTGCGGTGTTGGCATTGGCCGGTTGCGGTGAAGGCAAAAGCGTCGATGCGCCCAAGGCCAAGCCTGCCGTGACCGAAAGCCAGCCACAAACCGGCGCGATTGCCGCCCAGGAATGGGACCTGCGAGTCGGCCCGCCGGACCACAAGCTGCAGGCGATTACCGACCTGACCGCCTGGTTGCTGGAACATGGTTTTAATTTTTATATCGTGAAAGTCGACGGCAAGGATGATGTGCTGTTGGGCCCATTCGCCACTAGGGCGGAAGCCGAGGCCAAGCAAGCACTGCTTGCCGAAAAGCTCGCCCGGGCCAAGAAAACCGATACCGAGTCTGAGATCATCGAACACAAGGCTGCGCAGTAACCAGGAGGCGGGGCGAGAGCCCCGCCCAGGTTCAACCGCAGGCCTTGAGGTTCACCGGGCCGACAAACTCGTTACCGCGCCCCATCACGCACGCGACGGTCTGGTTACGCTGGCGTTCCCAGGTTTGTACCGGGTAGGTTTTATTCCAGGCTTCGTACAGCTGGCGGTCCTGTTTCGATAGGCGCAGGCCGTACTGCTTGCTCATGTAGAAGTAGGTGCGGGCGATCATCCCCCGAATGGACGGGCGTGGCATGACCTTCTTGGCCTTGAAGTCCACCTGGGTCAGGCACGAACCGTACTGCCCGCTTTGCACTGGCAGCCAGCCAAAACTGAAATTGTTACGGTCGCCGTTGACCTCCCCAATGCTGGGCACCAGGTTGTGCAAGTCGGCTTCGGCGCGCTTGAACGCCTCGTCATTGCGCGTGCAGTTCTTGCGCCCGCCGTTCTGCCAACACTGGCGCTGATGCCCGATCTGCCACGCTGGGACGATGTGCTCCCACTCGATACGCGCTGCGCGACTGGCACTCTTGCGTGGGATGTAGCCGCAGGCTTTCAGGTCCACCCGGTTGCCGGTGTACTTGCAACCGCAATAGAACTCGGTGGATTGTGGGGCGTAGAGTTTCCAGGCGACTTTCTTGGCTTCGCTGAACGTCCGAGGTGCCTGGGCATGGGCAGTAACGGCAAAAAACAGGCAACACACAGCAATAAAACGGGCACTCATTAAATCAATCTTCCTTCGGTACAACCCAGAAAATCTGCACGCCGCCGTCGTCCCTATAGGCAAGGGTGACGTTGTCGTTTTCCGCGATTTCTTCCAACAAGCGTCCCCACTCATCTTCAGGTTCTTCCGGCAAGCGGAAGATCAAGGCTGCCTTGGCTTTTTGGGCGTTGGTGGAATTGATGATCTTTTGCACACGGATGGCCAGGCGATGGTAGGCGTCTGGCGGGGTTGGCGCTGCGGAAGAGGACTTTGCCACGAAGTGTTCCTTAATTTGCTGTACGTGCATACAGTATTTAACTGTAAGCAATTTCGCAACTGCTTAGACTTCAAGAAGTTCTTCTGACAGCGTTCAAGGCGGCTTGGTGTAGGACGAGGATGTTTTTATCGCGGGGATTTGCGGAAGTGCAGGGGCGGTTAAACCGCCCCTGCCGTAGCATTTTCGAGAATCAGTATTCCCAGAAAATACGTTGCAGCTCTTTGCTGTCCTGGGTCTTGGTCAGGGCGACCATGGCCAGGATGCGGGCTTTCTGCGGGTTCAGGTCTAGCGCTGCAACCCAGTCGTACTTGTCATCAGGCTGTTCGGCGTTGCGCAGGACCATACCGCCGGCATTGACGTGGGAGGAGCGAATGATCTGCACGCCTTGTTTGCGCAGTTCAACCAGTGCCGGTACCACTTTGGACGATACCGAACCATTGCCGGTACCCGCGTGGATAATGGCTTTTGCGCCAGCCTGGGCGAGCGCTTTGTAGGCGGTGTCGCTCACGTTGCCATAGCCGTAGGCAATTTCAACATCGGGCAGGCTCTTGATGTTCTTGATATCGAACTCCGAGTCCATGGTGTGGCGCTTGGCTGGCAGGCGGAACCAGTAGGATTTGCCCTCAACTACCATGCCCAGCGGACCCCAAGGGCTCTTGAAGGCTTCGGTCTTGATGTTGATCATCTTGCTGACGTCGCGACCCGATTGGATCTCGTCGTTCATGGTTACCAGCACGCCTTTGCCGCGCGCATCTTTGCTGCCAGCCACGGCTACAGCGTTGTACAGGTTGAGCATGCCGTCCGCCGACATGGCGGTGCCCGGACGCATGGAGCCAACCACGACGATTGGCTTGTCGGTTTTTTCCACCAGGTTCAGGAAGTAGGCGGTTTCTTCCAGGGTGTCGGTACCGTGGGTAATCACGATGCCGTCCACGTCCTTGCTGTCGGCCAATTCGGCGACGCGACGACCCAGTTGCAGCAGGTTTTCGTTGGTGATGCTTTCGGACGCAATTTGCATCACTTGCTCGCCGCGCACATTGGCGATCTGGCTAAGCTCAGGAACACCGGCGATCAATTGCTCGATGCCAACCTTGGCCGCCTGGTAGGTGGCGCTGTTGGCGGCGCTGGCGCCAGCGCCGGCGATGGTGCCGCCAGTGGCGAGGATCACCACGTTGGACAGTTTGGTCTTGGTTTCAGCTTCCTTTGCCTGGGCGGCAACGGGGAACAGCAGCAGGAGGGCCAATGCGCCCGGAACAATGTTCTTCAGTGCAGATTTCATTATTTTTCTCTCTGGTTTTTGATGAGTGCTGTAGCAGGTTCATCTAGAACACCTGGGCAGTTCTGAATGCCACAAGGTGATGGGTTAGAGCAGGATCTGTACCAAGCTGCTTTACGTATTAAGTTAAATATAAGTTATTGTTTTTAAATATTATTTTTCATATTTTTAATAGGCTTAGCCCGATGGTTGTCCGGCTTTCCGAACATCGGGAGGTATCGTGTTCGGTTGTCCGAAAAGGCTCGTGGGCTAAGCCAGGCTGTAGCGTGACAGCGCCGTCATTACATGTCGTTTTGGAGAACGACCGGGCGATTAGGATGTTTAACAAAACCCATCGCAAAGACGAGGGCAGGGGTTATAGGGCTCGGATGAAAGGCCGTTTTCTACCGTTGACAAATCACGACAAGGTTCTCATAGTTTGAGTAACGCAAACGTTTGCGAGATGTTTCGCAGCAAGCGTTGCTCACAATAATCATAAGATCGGAGTGAACCCATGAAGCTGCCATTCGCTGGACGTCTTCTTGCTGTCGCTGTGCTTGCTGCCGCATCCGCTGCCCTGCCTCTCTCTTCCGCATTCGCTGATGACGCCGCCAAACCCAAGGTCGGCGTGGTCATGAAATCCCTCGCCAACGAATTTTTCGTGACCATGCAAGACGGCGCCAAGGAATATCAAAAAGCCCACGCTGCCGACTTCGACATGATCACCAACGGGATCAAGAACGAAACCGACACCAGCGCCCAGATTGATATCGTCAATCAGATGATTCTTTCGAAAGTGAACGCCATCGTGATCGCCCCCGCTGACTCCAAGGCGCTGGTCACTGTCCTCAAGAAGGCTTCCGATGCCGGTATCAAGGTGGTCAACATCGACAACCGCCTGGACCCGGACGTGCTGAAAAGCAAAAACCTCGATATCCCCTTCGTTGGCCCCGACAACCGCAAAGGCTCTAAATTGGTGGGCGACTACCTGGCCAAGCAACTGGCTGCGGGTGACAAAGTCGGCATCATCGAAGGCGTCCCCACCACCACCAATGCCCAGCAACGCACCGCAGGCTACAAAGATGCGATGGACGCTGCAGGCATGAAGATCGTGTCTACCCAATCCGGTAACTGGGAAATCGACCAGGGTCAGAAGGTTGCCTCTGCGATGTTGAGCGAGTACCCGGACCTCAAGGCGCTGTTGGCCGGTAACGACAATATGGCATTGGGCGCTGTTTCCGCCGTGCGTGCGGCTGGCAAGGCTGGCAAGGTATTGGTAGTGGGCTACGACAACATCGAAGCCATCAAGCCGATGCTGCAGGACGGCCGCGTGCTGGCGACCGCCGACCAGGCGGCTGCCCAACAAGCTGTATTCGGTATCCAGAACGCACTCAAGCTGGTCAAGGGTGAGAAAGTCGACTCCAAGGATGGCGTGATCGAAACCCCGGTCGAGCTCGTCCTCAAGAAGTAATCCTGGCGGCACCCAACAGCGTCCGCTCGTCCTGAGCGGGCGCCTGGAGATTTTCCTATGTCATCTTCCGCCCCGAACGCTGTCCTCTCGGTCAGCGGTATCGGTAAGACCTATGCCCAGCCGGTGCTGTCCGACATCACCCTGACGCTCAATCGCGGCGAAGTGCTGGCGCTGACCGGTGAGAACGGTGCAGGCAAAAGCACCTTGTCGAAAATTATCGGCGGGCTGGTCACTCCGACCACCGGGCACATGCAATTCAACGGTCAGGACTACCGCCCTGGCAGCCGCACTCAGGCTGAAGAGCTGGGTGTGCGCATGGTCATGCAGGAGCTCAACCTGCTGCCGACGCTGACCGTGGCCGAAAACCTGTTCCTGGATAACCTGCCAAGCCACTGTGGCTGGATCAGTCGCAAGCAGCTGCGCAAGGCCGCCATCGAGGCCATGGCCCAAGTCGGCTTGGACGCGATTGACCCGGACACGCTGGTCGGCAGCCTGGGTATCGGTCATCAGCAAATGGTCGAGATCGCCCGCAACCTGATCGGCGACTGCCATGTACTGATTCTCGATGAGCCCACGGCCATGTTGACGGCCCGTGAAGTCGAAATGCTGTTTGAACAAATCACCCGCTTGCAGGCCCGGGGCGTGGCGATCATTTATATTTCGCACCGGCTGGAAGAACTGGCCCGTGTCGCCCAACGCATTGCGGTCCTGCGTGACGGCAAGTTGGTCTGCGTCGAACCGATGGCCAACTACAACAGCGAGCAGTTGGTGACCTTGATGGTCGGCCGCGAGCTGGGTGAACAGATCGACTTGGGTCCGCGCACAATCGGCGGCCCGGCCCTGACGGTGAAAGGCCTGACCCGCTCCGACAAGGTCCGCGACGTGTCCTTTGAGGTTCGCGCAGGCGAGATCTACGGTATCTCCGGGCTGATCGGCGCGGGCCGTACTGAACTGTTGCGTCTGATCTTCGGCGCCGACCTGGCTGACAGCGGTACCGTCGCGCTAGGTTCGCCAGCCCAGGTGGTGAGCATCCGCTCGCCAGTGGACGCGGTAGGCCATGGCATCGCCCTGATTACCGAGGACCGCAAGGGCGAAGGCCTGCTGCTGACCCAGTCCATCAGCGCCAACATCGCGCTAGGCAACATGCCGGAAATCTCCGGCGGCGGGGTGGTCAATGGCAGCGACGAAACCGCCTTGGCCAAACGCCAGATCGATGCCATGCGTATCCGCAGTTCCGGTCCGGCGCAATTGGTTTCAGAGCTGTCCGGCGGCAACCAGCAGAAGGTTGTGATCGGCCGTTGGCTGGAGCGCGATTGCTCGGTGATGCTGTTCGATGAGCCCACCCGTGGGATCGACGTCGGTGCCAAGTTCGATATTTATGCCTTGCTCGGCGAATTGACACGTCAGGGCAAAGCACTGGTGGTGGTGTCCAGCGACCTGCGTGAACTCATGCTGATCTGCGACCGCATCGGTGTGTTGTCCGCCGGACGCTTGATCGAGACATTCGAGCGCGACAGCTGGACCCAAGACGAATTGCTTGCCGCCGCCTTTGCCGGCTATCAGAAACGTGATGCGCTGCTCAACGACGCAGCGCTTAGGGATACCCCATGAAAACCACAACTTCCCCCGGTAAAGCTGGCGGCAACTTCTATGGCCTGGGCACCTACCTTGGGCTGGCGGGCGCGTTGCTTGCGATGATCGCGCTGTTCTCAGTGCTCAGCGATCACTTCCTGTCCTACGACACGTTCAGCACCCTGGCCAACCAGATCCCGGACCTGATGGTGCTGGCGGTGGGCATGACCTTCATCCTGATCATCGGTGGCATCGATCTGTCGGTGGGGTCGGTGCTGGCGCTGGCGGCGTCGGCGGTTAGCGTAGCGATCCTGGGCTGGGGCTGGAGCGTGTTGCCGGCCGCTGTGCTGGGCATGGGCTGCGCCGCACTGGCTGGCACCATTACCGGTTCGATCACCGTGGCCTGGCGCATTCCGTCGTTTATCGTGTCCCTGGGCGTGTTGGAAATGGCTCGCGGCGTGGCGTACCAGATGACCGGTTCACGTACGGCCTATATCGGTGACTCGTTTGCCTGGCTGTCCAACCCGGTCGCGTTTGGCATTTCGCCTTCGTTCATCATTGCGCTGCTGGTGATCATCGTCGCCCAATTGGTGCTGACGCGGACGGTATTCGGTCGGTACCTGATCGGTATCGGCACTAATGAAGAAGCCGTACGCCTGGCGGGGATCAATCCCAAGCCCTACAAGATCCTGGTCTTCAGCCTGATGGGGCTATTGGCGGGTGTGGCGGCACTGTTCCAGATCTCGCGCCTGGAAGCGGCGGACCCAAATGCTGGCTCCGGCCTGGAGTTGCAAGTGATTGCAGCAGTCGTGATCGGCGGCACCAGCCTGATGGGTGGGCGCGGTTCGGTCATCAGCACCTTCTTTGGTGTGTTGATTATTTCAGTATTGGCCGCCGGCCTGGCGCAGATCGGGGCCACGGAGCCCACTAAACGCATCATTACCGGTGCCGTGATCGTGATTGCCGTGGTTCTCGATACCTACCGCAGCCGCCGCGCCAGTCGGCGGGGCTGAACCATGGCAACGATCAAGGATGTGGCAGCGCTTGCAGGTATTTCCTACACCACGGTGTCACATGTGGTGAACAAGACGCGCCCGGTCAGCGAGCCGGTGCGAATTAAAGTCGAAGCCGCGATCAAGCAACTCGACTACGTACCCAGCGCCGTCGCGCGTTCGCTCAAGGCCAAGACCACAGCCACCATCGGCTTGCTGGTGCCCAACAGCCTCAACCCGTACTTCGCCGAGTTGGCTCGGGGTATTGAGGATTACTGCGAGCGTAACGGCTACTGCGTGATCCTCTGCAATTCCGACGACAACGCTGAAAAGCAGCGCAACTACCTGCGGGTGTTGCTGGAGAAACGCATCGACGGGCTGATCGTGACTTCGGTGGGCGGCGACGATAGCGGGCTGGCCGCCGGCTTGAGCGCAGTGCGCACGCCGATGGTAATTGTCGACAGGGCGCTGGACGGCATTGATGTCGATCTGGTGCGTATCGATCACGAGGAGGGCGCCTACCTGGCGACCCGGCACTTGCTTGAATTGGGACACCGGGATATCGCTTGCATCGGCGGCCCCGCGCGTACTCGCGTGGCGCAAATGCGTCTGGCCGGTTACCACCGCGCATTGCATGAGGCGGGTGTGGAAGTGGCACCCAATCGTACCCAGGAAAGCGATTTCACCAGCACTGGTGGGTACGCTGCAGCGGTGCGACTGTTGGCGGAAAACCCGCCCAGCGCTATTTTTGCCAGCAACGACATGATTGGTTTCGGCGTGTTGCGCGCAGCAGCGGAGCGTAACATTCGTGTGCCTGGCGAGCTGTCGGTGATCGGTTTCGATGACATTCAAATGGGCCGATACGTCTACCCGGCGTTGACCACGGTCGGGCAATCGATCGTCCAGTTGGGCGAAACAGCGGCTGAGCTTTTACTGAAACGAATTGCGACACCCCAACTGCCGATCGATCAACGAATCGTGACGCCGAGCATTGTATTGCGCGAGTCGACGGCGCCCGTCGCCGGTGTCTTCGCTCAATACCGCTGAACCGAATTGATGAGTACTGATGTATGCCCGCAAAAGTAGTGGTAGTAGGCAGTTTGAACATGGACCTGGTCACCCGCGCCAGCCGGTTGCCGCGTGCCGGTGAAACGCTGATCGGCCAAACGTTCTCCACGGTGCCTGGCGGCAAGGGCGCCAACCAGGCGGTGGCATCGGCGCGTCTGGGGGCAGAGGTTGCGATGATCGGCTGCGTCGGCACCGATGCCTACGGCACTGAGCTGCGTGACGCGTTGCTGGTGGAGGGTATTGATTGCCAGGCCGTCAGCCGTGTGGATGGCTCCAGTGGCGTGGCGCTGATCGTGGTGGATGACAACAGCCAGAACGCGATTGTAATCGTTGCCGGTAGCAACGGTGAACTGACGCCGGCCTCGTTGCAGGCGTATGACGCGGTGCTGCAGGCAGCCGAGGTGGTCGTCTGCCAGTTGGAGGTGCCGATGGAGACCGTGGGCTTCACGCTCAGGCGTGGCCGAGAGCTGGGTAAGACCGTGATCCTTAATCCGGCGCCGGCTAGCGCACCGCTGCCTGCTGAGTGGTACGCCTCGATTGATTACTTGATTCCCAATGAAAGCGAAGCCACTGCGCTGAGCGGTGTCACGGTGGATTCACTCGACAGTGCCAAGCTGGCAGCGACTCACCTGATCAAGGCGGGCGCAGGTAAGGTCATCATCACGCTGGGCTCCCAAGGCGCATTGTTTGCTGACGGCCTGACCTTTGAGCACCTGCCAGCGCCCAAGGTCAAGGCGGTGGACACGACGGCGGCTGGCGACACCTTTGTGGGTGGCTTTGCCGCCGCATTGGCCGGCGGAAAAAGCGAAGCTGAAGCCATTCGCTTCGGTCAGGTCGCGGCGGCGTTGTCAGTGACCCGTGCCGGTGCGCAACCCTCTATTCCTACGTTGCACGACGTACAAGGTTTTGTGTCCCCATGAAAAAGACCCCTCTGCTCAATATTGCCCTGTCGCGTGTGATCGCCTCCCTGGGCCACGGCGATATTTTGGTGATCGGCGATGCTGGCCTGCCGGTGCCGCCGGGCGTCGAGTTGATCGACCTTGCATTGACTCAAGGCATCCCGGACTTCATCAGTACGTTACGCGTTGTGCTCAGCGAAATGCAGGTGGAAAGCCATGTACTGGCTGAAGAAATCCTGCTCAAGCAGCCGCCGGCCCTGAGTGACCTGAATACCCTCACAGAGCACGCGGCCCTGGGTGATCGGCGCCTGGTCAGCCACGAGGAGTTCAAGCAGCTCAGCCGCAAGGCGCGGGCCGTGGTGCGTACTGGCGAGTGTCAGCCTTACTGCAATATTGCGCTGGTGTCCGGCGTAACGTTTTAGCCTTTTCCAACGACAAGGAGTGTTTTATGCAACGTGGTCTCCCAACCCTGAGAAATCTGTTCCGGAGTGTTTTGCTCTTGTCCGCACTCACCGCAGCAAGCGCCCAAGCGGCGGAAAAAATCGACTTGATCATCGACACTGACCCGGGCGCCGACGATGTGGTGGCCCTGTTGTTTGCCATGGCCTCTCCGGAGGAGCTGAGCATTCGGGCGTTGACCACTGTTGCCGGTAATGTGCGTCTGGATAAGACCTCCCGCAACGCAAGGTTAGCCCGCGAGTGGGCAGGGCGGGAGGACATTCCGGTGTACGCTGGTGCGCCGAAACCGCTGCTGCGCACACCGATCTACGCTGAAAATATCCATGGCAAGGAAGGTATTTCCGGCGTCACCGTACACGAGCCGAAAAAAGGCCTGGCCGAAGGCAATGCCGTTGATTACCTGGTCAAGACATTGAGCACTGCCAAGCCACACAGCATCACGATTGCGATGTTGGGCCCGCAGACTAACCTGGCGCTGGCGCTTACCCAGGCTCCTGAAATCACCCAAGGCATCAAGGAGGTGGTGGTGATGGGCGGCGCACACTTCAACGGTGGCAACATCACGCCGGTGGCCGAATTCAACCTGTTTGCCGATCCGGTTGCGGCTGAGATCGTGCTCAAGAGTGGTGTCAAGCTGACCTACTTGCCGTTGGATGTGACCCACAAGGTGCTGACCAGTGACGCGCGCTTGAAAAAGATCGCCGACCTGAACAATAACGCCAGTAAAGTCGTTAGCAATATTCTCAACGAATACGTCAAGGGTGACATGGAGCACTACGGCATCCCAGGCGGGCCGGTGCATGACGCAACCGTCGTTGGCTATCTGCTCAAGCCATCGCTGTTCAGCGGCCGCCAGGTCAACATGGTGGTGGATAGTCGTGAAGGCCCGACTTTCGGTCAGACCATCGTCGATTGGTACGACGGCTTGAAGCAGGAAAAGAATGTGTTCTGGGTTGAAAACGGTGATGCCCAGGGCTTTTTCGATCTGCTGACCGAGCGCCTGGCGCGCCTGAAATAAGCGGTTTTCCGGTCGGCGTTCGCCGGCCGGTTCTTATTCGCGCTCGGGGTTGTGAGCGCCCATGTGATCGGCCGGGTACTTTTCGAATACCTGGCCGATAAACGCTTGTGCCGCCTGGGTCCCGAGTTCCTTGACCAGCAGGTCGATGCCGATGATTGCCAATTCCTCTGGGCTGCCGGGGCTGTAGGAGCTCTGTCCTTGGGGCCATTTGGCTTTGATATCGGCTTGGAGCGTTACGGTGGTCATGGAGGTCTCACGGGGCTAAAAGTGCTGGGTAGTGCGCTAAAACGCGGTTCTTGCCGGCGCAGTTAACCATTTTGTATCGGGTTTGGCACTGATACTTAGGCATAACGCACTTCGGCAAGAGGGCGTCGCTGTGCGACACTGTCCCCTTGTTTAATCACCGGGGAACACCGCGTGCAGATTGATTTGAACAACCCCGAGAGCTTGACCCTGGCCGCTGTGCGTCAACTGATCGCGAGCGCCAGTGACGACGAACATACCCAGTTGCGGGTAACCAAGGGTGGCATCGCCTATATCTCGTCCGGGAAAGCCGTAGGCGGTGTGGATATCGACGGGCTGCTGTTTCGCCTGGAAACCTGGGCCAAGGGCTCTGGTTATGTGGGTAACGTGGCTGCCAGTGACGAGGTCTGGGTTACCCAGATTTTCAACGCGCTGAAGCAGAATTGGCCAAAGCCGCCGTTTGACTACATCGATATCTACTGATCACGTTCATATCTGGTCACGATTGCCCAAGCGATTGCCGGTCGAGAGTCAGGCAGACTTGCGCATCGGCAGTTTACGTCTTGAAACCAATTCGCCAGACCGCTGTCGCACGATCTCTGTCCATTTTTTATCATAGGAGGCTTCATGCCTTGGAAGCTCGCATCATTCGGTACTTTGTTGGCAGCACTCGCGTTGGCGGGTTGCAGCACCCCGGGTGCCTCTGAGCCAGCCAAAGACGCCACCGTGGCCGATGCCGGTCATAGCCGCTGTGAGTCGAAGGCCGCCGAATTCACCATCGGCCAGAAAGCCTCGCCACAACTGCTTGAGCAGGCCCGTACTCGCGCCGGTGCGCAGAACGCCCGGATCCTCAAGCCCAACGACATGATCACCCTGGAGTACCGTTCTGACCGTCTCAACTTGAACACCGACGACAACCTGGTGATCACGCGGGTCAATTGCGGCTAAGTCTCTCCAGGCTTTTGCAGCGCCCATAAAAAACCCCGTCACATGGACGGGGTTTTTTTAGCTCAGCGGAGAATTACTCGCCGCGAACCTGTGCAGCTTGCATACCCTTTTGGCCTTTCTCAGCCACGAAGGAAACGGTTTGGCCTTCTTTCAGGCTTTTGAAACCGTCGCTTTCGATAGCTTTGAAGTGTACGAACAGGTCGTCACCGCCACCTTGAGGAGTGATGAAGCCGAAGCCTTTTTCATCGTTGAACCATTTAACGGTGCCGGTTTGGCGATTAGACATGGTGTATCTCCAAGAAACATATATTTTCAGTAGTGCTGTGCTGCTCAGGCCAACTGGGCACACCGGGCTATCATAGTCGAAATGTTCGGCTTGGGAGCCCCCCCAAGGCATTGTTTGCTAATCAATAGCGTTGCGTTTAGTGCTTGGTTCAGCTGAAAGCCCCGGTCTACGGGGCTTTGCTGCGAAATATCAGCTGGTAAAAAAAGCCGTAAAAGCTGCGTAATTTGTGAGAAATGGCAGTTTTCAGGCTGTTTTTTCAGCAAAACGACCGTCTGATCATTGGCCGATCTTACTTTTTCTGCACGACTTTGCAGGACGAAATAGCAGCGACTGCTTTATTTTTCAGTTCGGGCTTGGCGTTCTGGTTGGTCATCAGTTCCTTGATCTCAGTCGTGGTCAATTCGGCATTGATCTTGTCGGCGCCACATTCACAGTGGTCTTTGGCCGTTTTGGCGTCGACGCTCTGCTGGGCGGCTGCACTGCAATCTTTGACAAAGCTGTCGCGAGCTCCGGCTGGCCAGTTCGACGGCGCTGCTGCCTGTGCGCCGAGAGATAGGAAGGTCAGGGAAGCGGCGAGAGCGAGGGTCGAGGTAAAACGCATCATGGGATGCTCCTTTGGGTCGAGGACGAACGGCGATTCTCAGTGGGTTTGAGGTATTGCGTACAGCTCAAGTTCACTTTTGCAGCGTTGAAACCAGGAATTTGTCATTACATAACATGGCGTCGGCGCGATGACCGTTCATCTGTGCTAGCATCGATGCCTTGGCTATTTCCTGGCGCGCCATTTGCCGCCTTGCCATGTTCTTTTTAGCTCACTCCAGTCACTCTGGTTCGATTATCGGTTGGCCGAAAGGCTCCTGCCGCTGTAAGGCAGGCGTTCATCAGTGAACGGCCTGGTATTGGATCTTGTACTGGCTCATCCCAACCCACGTGACCTTTGGTAGGGGTCACCACTAGGAGAGGAGGCGCCATGCCAACTATTACTCTTCCCGACGGTAGTCAACGTTCATTCGATCATCCGGTTTCCGTAGCCGAGGTCGCCGCATCCATCGGTGCCGGCTTGGCCAAGGCCACCGTGGCCGGCAAGGTCGACGGTAAGCTGGTTGACGCCAGCGACCTGATCACCAGCGACGCCAGCCTGCAAATCATCACGCCCAAGGATCAAGAGGGCCTGGAAATCATTCGCCACTCTTGCGCTCACCTGATTGGCCACGCGGTCAAGCAGTTGTACCCAACCGCGAAAATGGTGATCGGCCCGGTCATTGACGAAGGCTTCTATTACGACATCGCCTACGAGCGTCCTTTCACGCCGGACGATCTCGCAGCCATCGAGCAGCGCATGCACGCGCTGATCGAAAAAGATTACGACGTGATCAAGAAAGTCACGCCGCGCGCCGAAGTGATCGACGTGTTCACTGCACGTGGCGAAGACTACAAGCTGCGTCTGGTAGAAGACATGCCGGAAGAGCAGGCCATGGGCCTGTACTACCACGAAGAATATGTCGACATGTGCCGTGGCCCGCACGTGCCGAACACGCGTTTCCTTAAATCGTTCAAGCTGACCAAGCTGTCCGGCGCCTACTGGCGTGGCGATGCGAAGAACGAGCAACTGCAGCGGATCTACGGCACTGCCTGGGCTGACAAGAAGCAGCTGGCCGCCTACATCCAGCGCATCGAAGAAGCCGAGAAGCGCGATCACCGCAAGATCGGCAAGCGGCTGAACCTGTTCCACCTCCAGGAAGAAGCGCCGGGCATGGTGTTCTGGCACCCGAACGGCTGGACCCTGTACCAGGTGCTTGAGCAGTACATGCGCAAGGTTCAGCGTGAAAACGGCTACCTGGAGATCAAGACTCCTCAGGTCGTTGACCGTAGCCTGTGGGAGAAATCCGGGCACTGGGCCAACTACGCCGACAACATGTTCACCACTCAGTCGGAAAACCGCGACTACGCCATCAAGCCCATGAACTGCCCATGCCACGTGCAGGTGTTCAACCAGGGCCTGAAAAGCTACCGCGAGTTGCCGATGCGCCTGGCCGAGTTCGGTGCTTGCCACCGCAACGAGCCATCGGGTGCGCTGCACGGCATCATGCGCGTGCGTGGCTTCACCCAGGATGACGCCCACATCTTCTGCACCGAAGAGCAGATGCAGGCCGAATCCGCTGCGTTCATCAAGCTGACCATGGACGTTTATCGTGATTTCGGTTTCACCGAAGTCGAGATGAAGCTGTCCACTCGTCCGGAAAAACGCGTTGGTTCCGACGAGCTGTGGGATCGCGCTGAAGCTGCGTTGGCTGCAGCACTGGACAGTGCGGGCCTTGCGTACGATCTGCAGCCGGGCGAGGGCGCCTTCTACGGTCCAAAGATCGAGTTCTCGCTGAAAGATTGCCTTGGCCGCGTCTGGCAGTGTGGTACCCTGCAGCTCGATTTTAACCTGCCGATCCGTCTGGGAGCCGAATACGTCTCCGAAGACAACAGCCGTAAACACCCGGTTATGCTGCACCGGGCGATCCTCGGTTCGTTCGAACGGTTCGTCGGGATCCTGATCGAGCACTACGAGGGTGCATTCCCTGCGTGGCTGGCTCCGACCCAGGCAGTGATCATGAATATCACTGATAAACAGGCAGATTTTGCCGCTGAAGTTGAAAAAACTCTCAACGAAAGCGGGTTTCGTGCCAAGTCCGACTTGAGAAATGAAAAGATCGGCTTTAAAATCCGCGAGCATACTTTGCTCAAGGTTCCCTATCTTTTGGTTATCGGAGATCGGGAAGTCGAGATGCAGACTGTCGCTGTGCGTACTCGTGAAGGTGCTGACCTGGGCTCGATGCCCGTCGCCCAGTTCGCTGAGTTCCTCGCGCAAGCGGTTTCCCGGCGTGGTCGCCCAGATTCGGAGTAATTATTATTAAGCGTGAAATGAGACAAGATAAACGAGCTGCACCGAAAGCCCCGAT